>JAFXLG010000010.1 GCA_017531305.1 Alistipes sp. | reverse complement strand
TAAAAGAGTTATTTGAAAAGCGTGATGAATATGGCTCAGCCAGACAATCGTATTTTTTCTTATCCATTGCCAATTCTCACGTGAGTTCTTCTTAAAGGTTTGATAATCATAAATTCTATATCAAACTTCATCAAATATACGAATAATTCTTCAGAGAAAAAAATAACACCTCTCAAGGTGCGATATATTTCTTAGATTACAAATTATTTTATATATTTACTATCAAATTTTTCTTTATTAATATGATTAAAAGTTCCAATATTCAGCATCAGGATTTAGTTGGAGATGAGATCCGCGAGAAAATAAAAGAGATAGGTTTGTTGTGGCATAAATCAGAGAATAATCCTAAGGTAAGTAAAGAGGTATTGAGGTGTTGGGATATTCTAATAGAAGAATGGGTTTCTGATAAAGATATGCCTTTAATTGTTCGTAAGGATACAGCTAAGAGAGGGCAAGCATTTATGCACCCTTCGGGGCGAGAAATTATTATTTCCGATAATTCAGTCGCAATTTGGGTTTATAGTAATGTGCTTAAGAATATGGTGTTTACATTATCTCAAATTAAAAATATGTTGTTAAATAATGAGTTGCCAATGGTTTTTATGCAAACTAAAGAAATAAAAGCTAATGCAAAGTATTCAAAAGCTTTGGGCGCAGATTCTTTGCGAGGTTGGAAAGTTTGTCATATTGATTCTGTCGGATTTAATACGAGTAAAAAATTGTTAGACATAGATATAGATATAATCAAAGATCATTTTAGAAGATACGCAAATCCTAATAATATGTTCATACTTCCTAAAGAGATAGGATATTTAGGAGAGGTAAATGTTTTTATTGAATGTCAAAAACAATAATTGAAAAGTCATTATTTGTATTAATTCGGCTTTTTAATTAAATTTGTTTCAAATTTAGATATTTTACTGAGTAAAAACCGATAACATACAATCAATAACTTCTTTTGATTAAAAAACTATGGATCGCAGATCATTTATAAAAATTGCAGCCGCATCGGCTTTGGCAGTTGGTGCTAAAGGAGCTAATGCAGCTATCTTCGATGGTGAAAACTATAGAAATGCTATGCAACAGGATGATGCGGGTCTTTCGGTACGTTTTTTGGGTACGGGAGCTGCCGATTGGTTCGATAAGGACGAGCGAGGAGAATATCGCCGCCTTTCGAGCGTATTGCTTGAGGGACATATCATAATAGATTTTACCCCTTTGGCTAAGGATATGATTCCGCCTATGGCTCATCCCGATACAATTTTTTACACCCATTCTCATGGCGATCACTACAATCCCAAGGCAGCTATCGAGCTTGGCATAAAGCGAGTCTATCTGAGCAACACATGGTACGATTGCGCTGTGGCTGATTTCACTCGCGAGGCTAAAAAGCTCAAAGTCTCTGCTCCCGAGATCATTCCTTTGTATGTAGGTCAGAGCGTTGAGGTTGATGGCGTACGTTTCACTCCAGCACCAGCCAATCATGCTACCGCCAAACGCTATGAGCAACCGCTTATATATGTAGTCGAAAAGGGTCATGTACGTCTGCTCTATGCTACCGATACTGCTACCCTGCCAGCATATACGACTCGTTGGTTGAATATTGATAGACATGTGGCTGAAGCAAAGCCTCTTACGGCTATTATTATGGAGGCAACGATGGGTATGGGACATAACGAGGATTACCGTCTTTTCACCCACTCTTCGGTATTCGATGTAGAGCGTATGGTTAAGGTCCTGACCTCTACCAAACGTTATACCCCACCTGTTGGACAACCAGTCTATTTGACCCATATGGCTCGCACCATGCATGGTACTCAAGCCGAGTTGGATGCCCAGCTCCCTGCCCCACTCAAAGCTGCCTACGATGGCTTGGAGGTGGTTTTTAGATAATGATAGTATTTTTTTTGAAAAATAATTTGGTATGAAAAGAGTGATCTGCCTGCTTGTAATAGGATTTTTATTTTTATCTATATCAATCACCTCGGCGGCTACTTCGAAGGAGTATCGGGAGCGATATGTCGTTGTGAAGGTTAAAGCCGATGGTAAAAAGGATGTGAGTGATGAGATTCAGAAGATTATTGATTCGAATCCCAATCGTACACTCTTTTTCCCCGATGGCGTCTATCTGATCTCTAAGCCGATATGTACTCCTGCCGATCCTAAAAAGAGTGTGGCGTTGGAGTTGTCAAATTTCGCCGTAATCAAGGCTCAGGCAGGCTGGGCTCACGATGAGGCTATGATCCGTTTGGGAGGTAAAGATCCGTTCAATAATATCACTACCCCGGGGTCTAATTACTATCTTCAGGGAGGTGTGATTGATGGTAGTGGCGTGGCAAAAGGAGTCTCGATTGACAGCGGTCGCGAAACTTCAATTCGCAATACCTCGATTAAAAATGTGTCGCTCGGTCTTCACGTCAAGCACGGTGCCAACAGTGGCTCATCTGATGCAGATATTTTTAATGTGAATATCACAGGTAACAATCGCTCAGATTGCATCGGTGTTTTGGTTGAGGGCTATGACAACACCTTTACCAATATGCGCATTGGCGGTGTTCAGATCGGCTTTTTGATTCGTTCCGAGGCAAATATGTTGCGCAATATCCATCCTTTGTATTACAGCACGCCTGAGCAACATGCTACAAGTTGTGGTTTTGTTGATGAACGTCAAAATGATTGGTATGACTTCTGTTATAGCGATGAATTTGCCGTAGGTTTCAAGATCAAGGGTGGTCGAAGTCTGTATAATAATTGTTTTGTTTTCTGGTACACCAATAAAGCCGAGAAACACGTTGCCTTTAAATCTGAGGGCGGATTTAACTCCGAGGTGATGAATCTCAATGTCGGGTTTGGTAAACACAATGCTGTAAAGGAGAATAAAATTTTGGAGGTAGAGAATAATTCTGGTAATGGAGTATTCTTTAATCTCCATATTGGCGATGATAGCTTGGTAACAGATAATGCGCACCTTAAATATATGAGATAACCTCACACGAGTATGCGTTACTTCATAAAATTATCATACGATGGAGCCGCTTATTGCGGTTGGCAACGTCAAGTGGGTGTGGCTACTGTGCAAAAGAGTCTGGAGGATGCCCTTTCGACCTTCTTGCGTACGCCGATTGAGGTTGTCGGTGCGGGGCGTACCGATACAGGCGTTAATGCATCGTATTATGTGGCTCATTTCGATGTGGAGAAGGCAGTTGAGGATTGTGCGCAGCTTACCTATAAGCTCAATATGATTCTTCCAGCGGATATTTCAGTTTTTTCTGTTCAGGCAGTTCGGGCTGATGCTCATGCTCGCTTCGATGCTGTGCAGAGGGAATATACCTATTATATCTCGCAACGCAAGAACCCTTTTCGCCGATACTCTTCGTGGCAATGTTATGTGCCGCTGGATGTGGAGAAGATGAATCAAGCGGCGCAAACACTTTTAAATTACGAAGATTTTACTACCTTTGCCAAGCTGAACTCCAATAATAAGACCAATATCTGCCATGTTACCCATGCCGAGTGGCAACGCTCTTCGGAGGATCGTGACTTGTTGGTTTTCACTATCCGATCGGATCGTTTCCTGAGAAATATGATTCGAGCCATTGTCGGGACTTTAGTCGATGTTGGCAGAGGACGTTATACGGTTGAGGAGTTTGAGCAGATATTGCATAGTAGAGACCTCTCTAAATCGAGTGCTGGAGCACCAGCTCAGGGGTTATTTTTGAGTGATGTGGTATATAGTGAGGAGATCTATTGTGTGGAGGAGTAGAAACTATTGTTTAACTTAAAATACACTTGAAAAATGGGAACAATTCTTTATTTGGCAGGTCTTGTATGCGCAATCTGGTGTGTACTTGATATTTTGAAGCAGCCTATTGGTTTGATCGGTAAGTTGGTTACTGTTATCGCAGTTTTGGCAACAAGCTGGGTAGGTATTGCATTGTATTACTTCTGGGCTCGTCACCACGTGACATCTTGGTTCAAGTAATAGCTAAGGAGATATATAGAAAAATAATCCGCCGAATGTCAGTTCGGCGGATTATTGCTTTTTGTCGGCGACTATTATATGTGTATCGCTACACCCATTGCCGCCTCTGCAGCCTCCATCAGACCTTCATGCATGGTAGGATGTGAGTGTATGGTGCGGGCGATTGTGTGAGCCGTAATACCCAAACGCTTTGCTAATGTTGGCTCTCCGAGCATCTCGGTAACATTTGCACCTACAAGATGCGCACCTATCAATCTCTCCTCATTGTCGAAAATTAGTTTTGCAAAACCATCTCTATCGCCTGCAGCAGTAGCTTTGCCCGATGCGGTAAATGGGAATCTGCCCACCTTGTAATCTATGCCTGCTTGGGCAGCCTGCTTCTCGGTCATACCAACCGATGCAACCTCTGGAGATGTGAAAATACAAGAAGGGATTGTCGAATAATCCACCTTTTCGGGATTAAGCCCACAGATATGCTCTACGCAATGTAGAGCCTCAGCCGATGCCACATGAGCCAATGCTGGACCTGCGACAATATCACCTATGGCGAAGACGCCCTCCATCGAAGTCTGATAATGCTCATCCACCACAATTTTGTCGCGTTCCACGCTGATGCCATTCTCCTCCAGACCTATATTCTCGATGTTGGATTTTATTCCTACAGCCGATAGTACGACCTCGGCTGTAAGCTCTTCAGCACCCTTCTTACCCTCAATCTCAACATGGCATAAGCCATCCTCTCCTACCTTTACGCTCTTTACCGTAGTTGAGGTCATGACCGTAGCTCTGAGTTTGCGGAATGAACGCTCCATGGTCTTTGCAACCTCCTCATCCTCCAATGGCATAATCTGAGGCATATATTCGATGATGGTGGTTTTGACGCCCAAAGATGCATACAACGAAGCAAACTCGCTACCGATAGCTCCCGACCCCACAACAATCATTGATTCGGGGAGTTTAGGCAATGTAAGAGCCTCCTTCGATGAGATAACATGCTCTCCGTCAATAGGCATAAACGCCATCTGGCGAGGGCGTGCGCCTGTTGAGAGAATTATGTTTTGTGTCTCATAAACTACCCCATCGACATCTACCTTGCCTTTGCCTGCGATCTTTCCAAAGCCAGGAATGATGTCGATGTTATTTTTCTTCATCAAGAATGCCACACCTTTGCTCATGGTCTCGGCTACGGTGCGAGAACGGGCAACGATCTTCTCGAAATCAGGCTTTACCTCGCCAGAGATCTCTACTCCGTAGTGAGCCGCATTTTTACAATATGTATATACCTGTGCACTTTTAAGCAGGGCTTTGGTAGGTATGCATCCCCAATTCAGACACACTCCACCCAACTCAGCTCTTTCCACCAAAGCAACCTTCTTGCCTAATTGTGAAGCCCTAATAGCTGCAACATAACCGCCAGGACCACTTCCTATGACTATAATGTCGTACATAATCTTTTACTTTATATAGTCTTGTTAATTACTTTGATTCCAATACTTTGCCGTTATCGGCAGCTACCGCACGCTTCCACTTCTCGTTATATCCAGGGAACTGGATCTTGTCAGGGATCTGCTTGCCGTTACCGTTCTCTACAAAGTGTGAAGGTTTGTCATTGCCATCAAATACATAGCTCAATACATCCTTATGCTCGCTCTTTACGTTGCCGTCCATATATTTCAACAGCAAATACTTGTCCAAACGGCTCCAATTCTCAAACAAAGTCTGAGCCGTAGAGCAACTATACTCTGTGAGATATTTCTTCTGAGCTTTGGCAGACATTGAAGCCGCCTTAGCGTCAACTTTCTCAACCTCCTGAAGCATCTCATTCTCCCACTTATCAACAACCTTGCGGATATCAGTCGACATCATGTCGTAGCGCATATAAGCGAAGTTTGTCACGCGGTTAAAGAGCCAGAAAGCCGATGTGGGAGTGTACTCCAGCATAGAGCCATTGCCCTCAGCCATACACTCAGGAGCCTTTGTTGTGTTGCAGTAGATAGGTGTAAGGCATGATGTTGCAGCATCATCCACTCCAAACCAAAGGATACCAGTCTTACCAGGGCGAGCCTGACCTACAACCCAAAAGCCTGTCTGCTGTGTAGCGATGGCGCGCTCGTTTACATAAGTCTTGTCATCTACCTTCCAAGACATTGGACGCCAACGATATGGCAAGCCATGACCACCAGCACCCAGATCCTTGGTCATATCCATCTTTGTACCCTCGTAGTGGTCGCGCATACCGTCAAACACCTGCTTGGGAGAGATCTTCTTCGAAGGCTTCACCCAAAGAGGCATTCTGTTATCCTTATTGTAACCCATTGCGAAATCCTCATACTTCTCCATGTCATCTGCTATAGAGCGATAGAATGCCCAAACACGTGCCTCGCAAGCACGCATTGCGCTGAAATCCAGCGGAGCATAAGCGTCAGAGAATGAGAACTCCTCATCCTTGCCATTGAAGTATCCCTTCTTGCGAGCGAATGAGATCACATCGGGAGCATACAAACAATTCTCCTTATCGCTGAGTGGGAATGTTGTGATGCGAGCCTGATTGGCATGGGCGCAAACATATCCGTCAGGAATACGGCGTGCCACCCAAACAATACCCTTATCATCCGCGCCCTTGCCGATAAGCTCCATGATCCACGCTTCGTTGGTGTCAGCGATAGAGAAACTCTCGCCACTTGATGCGTAGCCATAGGTGTTGGCAAGGTCAACGATTGTCTGGATTGCCTCACGTGCGGTCTTAGCACGCTGCAAAGTAATGTAGATAAGTGAGCCATAGTCCATTATGCCCTTTGGATCGTATAACTCCTCTCGACCGCCGAATGTTGTCTCGGTAATGATGAGCGAATGTTCGTTCATGTTACCTACGGTAGAGTATGTTGTGGCAACAGTTGGTATATCGCCCATATATTTACCTGTATCCCACTCTGTTACGGGCATCATCTTAGGCATCTTCTTTAGTGGGTTGTATTTGTAAAGACAACCGTAAAGTTGATGTGAATCGGCTGCATACGAAACCAGAATAGATCCATCTGTCGAGGCTCCTTTGGTGATGATAAAGTTTGTGCAGGCTAACGCCGAAGTGGTAGCACCCAGCGTAATAGCGAGCAGAAGTGTAAAGAAAAATCTCTTCATATTAATAAGTTTTTAGTTAGAATTTCATATTTATCCCTCCAAAGGTAGTAAAATTAGAAAGAAAATCCAACACCTCTAAAAATAGAAGAGGGCTGACAGCAATGCCAACCCTCCTCGAATGTAAAAACAATTCGATTATTTCTCAAACTTCACGTGGTAACGCTTAACCTGATCGTTGTAAAGGCACTCTACCGTTACACCATCCTGAGCGTTCTGAGCCTTGATGACAGAGATCTTCACCTTCTTATTATCAGCCGAAGCTGTGATCTTAGGAAGTTTCGCTCCGTCAATCTTGCACTTAACCTCGTAGTCATTCAAGCCAAGCAGACCATTCTCATCAGTCGAGCGGATAGGAATCTGAGGAATCTCCAAAGCCTTGCCGTTTGCCTTGATTGTAACCTTTGGAGCTACAGGACGCACGATCTTCTTTGACTTAGAACTGAATCCCAAACCGATGATATCAGCTAACTCCTCTCTACCCTGAGGACCTTCAACTACCAAGAAAATAGCGTGCTTCTTGCCGATACCATCTACTGCCTCAGATACGTTGATGCTGTACTGAGTTACTTCCTTCTTAGAGTTCGCTACTACGTTGATCTCGCCGATTTTCTTGCCCTTCCATGCTGCATTATCCCAAGGACCATCCATCCAAACATGGATCTTGAATGCCTTGCTGCTCTTTGGCTGCAAGAAGAGGTTGAAGTGAGTGTTGTTTCCAGCCTTTGTGCCCTCAAAAGCCTTCAGACCATTCTTATCCTCATTCAGACCTCCAAAACCGAAATATTTGTAACCGATGATATTGCCGTTGCGGATGCCGCCTACAACCATGCTGTTGTCCCAAACATCCCATGAATCCTTCTGCAAACCGATGTCAGAAAGGTAACAAGCGTAACCTGCTGAGTAGTATGCGTATGGATCAAGACCGTAGATGTGGAATCCCTCCGATGTAACCTCAGCACCTGTGTACTCCTGACCATTGGCAGCCTTTGCGCTCCACTTTTTGTCTGGAGCATAAGGATCGAAGCCACGGATTACAACCTTACCGCCCTCGGCAACAGGTTTCTCATCCCACTCTACAGTTACAGGCGCAACAACAGGCTGGCGAGCAAAACCGAAACCACGTGGCGCACGGTGATAGAAAACATACCATTGGTCGTTGATAAGCTCGATACTACCGTGGGTGTTATGTCCCGAATATGTTGTCTGCAAAGCAGAACCATCCTGATTCAAAACAGGAGCGCGTGAATCTACCAATACTCCACCACTCTTCCATGGACCCAATGGCGAGTCTCCGTATGCATATCTGAGGGCTGAGTTTGTGCTGAACAAACCGTAGTCTGGACCAGAGTAACCGCTGTAGATCCAGATATACTTATTGCCGATTTTGCGGATTGAAGCAGCCTCAAAGAAGTTGAAACGAGTCAAATCCTCATCCTTGTAAACGTGAGGATAAGTTGTGCCCTGAGGGTCGCGAATAGCACCATAACGGCTACTTGCAGGGATGAAGAAGTTGATAATCTCGCGTCCTGGTCTTACCGAATACATAGTGTTCTGATCCAACTCTGCCGCCTGTGAACGCTGGAATCCCCAGAATCCGTATGCGCGGAAGCCGATCTCATAATCAGGATCTTTAGGGTCGGTAATATAATCAATATATACCGCAGGGTCGAATCCCATCACACTACCGCGAATTGCGCTTCGACCATCTTCGCTTGCGTTAATAACCGTAAAAGGTCCGTCAGGGCGAGAACTCTTGGCTACAAATGCCTCGCGTCTCCAGCCGCGGCTGTGAGGATAGAGGTAATACTCCTTTTTACCATCCTTACGCTTAACCTCTACCAAATCTGGGGCATACATCACATCCCACTTGCCATCGGCAGGGTATGTGAAGATTGCGCCCTCGTCACGCCATGCAGTAAGATTCTCCACTGGTGCCGACCACATTCTGATGTCGGGTCCGCAGTAGCTTGTGTTTCTTAGGTCATGCGAACCGATGATGTAGATACGATACTTGCCAGGGTTGTCTGGATCCTCGAATACTCGTGGCTCGCCATCGGGCAGATGTTCCCAAAGAGGAAGATATGGGTTTCCTGCCTTGTAGTGAGTGTACTCAGCCTGTTTCTTGTCTTTATCTTGCTTGTTGTCAGCCATCGATGCCGAAGGCAAAAACAATCCAAGTAAAAAAAGTGAAATTAATAGTCTCATAGTTTTATTTATTAGTAATTACTCTATCGTTTGAACGCTGGTAGTCAATATAATCTACATCAATGTAGCCTCCAGTCTCTTTGGTTGCGTAGTTGAATATGGCATACTTCGTTCCCATAAAGAACTTCATGAAATCAAAGCGCATGCGTATGCTCTTGCCAAACTCCTTCCACTCCTTGTTATCCAAGCTATAATAGAACGAAGCCTTGTCCTGACGATTGGTGAAGTCGCCGTCAATTCTCAGGTAAATCACATCCTGAGAGAGCTTTACCCTGCCATGCTCCTCTACCTCTACTCTCTGTATGCCGTGGTTGCGACCACGCTCAAAGATGGCATTCTGAGCCGACATTGTCAGGCTCTTCTCGCCGCCCGACATCTCTACTGCCAAGACTCCCGAATAGTCGTTAAATGCGCTGAATCCAGCCACATCGCCATCCTTCATGCCACTCAGGTCGATCTTAACTCTTGCGCTACACTTAGGACCCTCCATACGTTGTGTGATGGTGTTGGGTGCTACGAAGAGGTTGTCAACCTTGCGTGCGGTTTTTAATCTAAGGTGACCCTTACGCTCGCTCAGTGACCATGCCTCATCAATCGGGTTATGATTCCATTGCCAATAAAGCGAGAGCTTCTTGTCGCTGAAGTCATCGCTACCGAGAATACCTTTGCAATTCTTGTCCAAAACAAGTTTCTTCTGCATGATAGAACCCACATTGCCGTTCTCATCGCCCAAAATAGGCCATCCGTCAACCCACTTGCAAGGCATTACCGTAGGCACACGACCCACACCACCTCTGTCTTGGAAAATGACACCATACCAGTTGCCATCCTCCGAGTCAACTACACATCCCTGACCTACACCGCCATAATTCTCGAAGTTGGTCTCCAGAATCACCTTCTTTTCGTATGGACCTGTGATCTTGTCGGCGCGGTAGCACACCTCGCGGCGCACCTTTCCTGGGGGCCATGAGATCATCATAAGATAGTATTTGCCGTTGTGTTTGAAGACCTGACTACCCTCCAGCAAACCTCTCTCCTCATTATCCTTCTCAAACAGTCGCATCTTGACTCCATTTGGCTCTATATCAGAGAGATCGCTCTTGATCTGCTGCAACTCACCTGTGCCGTAGAAGACATATACCTTACCATCGTCATCGAAAAATAGTGATGCGTCATGGAAATGTTGCATGCGAGATACCAAAGTCCAACCTTTTGCAGGATCGTCTGTAGTGTAGAAATAAGATTTGTAAGGTACATCGTTGGGCGAGAAGAGCGCGTAGAATTTGCCGTTATTATAACGGATCGATGTAGCCCATTGTCCCTTGCCGTAGACTGTACCATTCTTCAGGTCGTATCTTTCGTGATCGGTCAATTTGTCGAACAGATAACTTATCGTCTCCCAATTAACCAAATCCTTAGACCTCATCACAGGCGCACCAGGCATCAGGTGCATCGTGGTGCTTACCATGTAATAATACTCTCCCACTCTTATGACCGACATGTCGGGTACATCGGCATAGATCATTGGGTTTCGATAACTACCGTCAATAACCTTCTCGGATGCACATCCCAGAAGCAGACCCATAGTCATCAGCAATAATACTCTCAAATACCTCATATTATTTAGTTTTATGTAGTTTTAGCGCATATTTTCACTTATGCAAATATAAGAATTTAGATTAAAAGAGGGGGAATATAAGATGAGAAATAGTTTTTTGCGTATCTTTGTGTACGCTAACTATAAAACCGCAAATTGGATTTATGAATAAAATTGATAGCCTCGATCTTCGCATGTCACTCTCTTTATCGGCTTTGTGTATAGCTCATGGTAAGATTTCGCTCAGAACTATATTTTCTAAAGCCACGGTTCTTGCTTTTTTACTTTTGTCACCTTTGTTTATTTACGGTCAAAATTACGCTAACTCCTACCCCGCCACCGATGCTTTGGGGCGAAAATTGCCTACTTCGGAAGATGTGGGTACTCCGCGTAAGGGTAAATATGTGGGACTTTTCTATTGGACATGGCATACAAATTTTGCACACATGGATGTCTGCATACCCAGCCAATATATAGCCAAGGCTCCCGAAGCGGCAGAGGATTACAATCATCCCATCTGGCGAAAAGATATCACCTCGCATTTCTGGGGTGAGCCTTTGTTTGGCTTTTATCGCGATACCGACAAGTGGGTGTTGCGCAAACATGCCGAGATGCTTGCTCAGGCGGGTGTGGATGTTCTGTTCTTTGATTGTACCAATGGAAATTTCACATGGCGCGAATCATATAGAGCATTGTGCGAAACATTCCTTCAGGCACGCCGTGATGGAGTTCCCACTCCGCAAATTGCATTTATGTTGGCGTTTGCCCCCACTCAGGGATCTTATGAAGCGATTGTAAGCATATACGAGGATCTTTATAAGCAAGAGGAGTATAAGGAGTTGTTCTTTCTTTGGGAGGGCAAACCGCTTATCATGGCATATCCAGAGATGCTTGCCGATGTAGAGGGCGATGAGCAGCGTACGAAACTCAATCGCGAGATCCGCAACTTTTTCACCTTCCGCCCCGGTCAACCCGTATATAATGTCGGACCTCAGCGCAATGATCATTGGGGATGGTTAGAGATATACCCACAGCATGGTTTTGCCCCCAAGCCAGATGGAGGTTTCGAGCAGGCAACGGTTGGCGTGTCGCAGAATTGGACTGCACATAACGGACTAAGTGCCATGAATATGAAGGGTGCTTTTGGACGTAGCTACACCTCTCGTGCAGGATACGCTACCTCAGCCGATGCTACTGCCAAAGGACTTAATTTTCAGGAGCAGTGGGATCGGGCTTTGGAGATTGATCCCGATCTGATATTTATCACAGGCTGGAACGAATGGATTATGGGGCGTTTCGATGTATGGCAGAATCAGCCCAATGCTTTCCCCGATCAATTCGATCAGGAGCATAGCCGAGATATTGAGCCTATGCGTGGTGGTCATGGCGATAACTACTATTATCAGATGGTTGCCAACATCCGCCGCTTCAAGGGTGTAAATCCTTCCGAGGAGGCTGCATCTAAGAGTCGTGGCATGAAGGTAGATGGAGAGTTTGAAGATTGGAAGCAGGTCGCTCAGTCATACTCGGCGTATAAAGGCAATACCTTGCATCGCCATAGCAAAGGTTGGGGCGATTATGTCTATGATGATACGAGTGGTCGTAATGATATCATTCAGGCAAAGGTGGCTCATGATAGACGTAACATATATTTCTATGTGGAGTGTGCTTCAGATATAACTCCAGCCGATGAGAGTGCATGGATGCGTCTTTTCATAGATATGGATCGTAAGCGAGAGAGTGGCTGGGAAGGATATGATTTTGTTGTGAATCGAACGTTTGGTGAATTGGAATCCAGCCGCGGCGGTTGGCAATGGCAGAATCAGTCGCGCGTGAAGGTGGCTTATGCGGGACGTTGTATGGAGATTAGTATCCCATTGTCGGAATTGGGTATAAAGCCCGATGTGTCGTTCGAGTTAGAGTTTAAATGGGTGGATAATACCCAGCATGATGGCGATATATATGATTTTTATATGAGTGGCGATGCTGCTCCATTGGGAAGATTTAACTATCTTTACAGAGCCAAATAAGAGTAATGTATAATAATATATTGTAATGTCAGACATTCCAAAACGAATAACCGAGCTCAAAGCCTCGCTTGCGGATGGGGTTAAGTTGCTTGCTGTATCGAAATTTCATCCTGCCGAGAAGATTATGCAGGCTTACGAAGCGGGACATCGCTCCTTTGGCGAGAGCCGCCCTCAGGAGCTAAAGCTCAAGTATGAGACTTTGCCAAAGGATATCGAGTGGCATATGATTGGTCATTTGCAGACAAATAAGATAAAATATATCGCCCCTTTTGTTCACCTAATCGAGTCGCTCGATAGTGAGCGTTTGGCTGCTGCTATAGATCGCGAAGCGGCAAAGTGTGGACGCACGATTGATTGCCTTCTGGAGATTCACGTGACCGATGAGGAGAGTAAATCGGGCTGGGAGTGGTCGGAGCTTAAGGCTTTTGTCGAGCAGGGCGGATTCCAGCACTATCCCAACATCCGAATACGCGGAGTTATGGGCATGGCGACCTATACCGATCAGGAAAGCATTGTGCGAAGTGATTTTGAGCGATTAGCAGCCTGTAAGGCGGCACTTGCACCATACTTTGGGGAGGCGTTTGACACACTCTCGATGGGTATGTCCGATGATTATCTCGTAGCTATGGAGTATGGCTCTACCGAGGTGCGTATCGGCTCGACCATATTTGGCGAGAGGGAATATTAGTTAAGCAAATATTTAATATCAAGTATATGGATCGTAAAGAGTTTCTGAGTGCTATGCTGGCTTTGGGCGGATCGGTTGTCGCCTCTAAAGCCTCGGCTTCGACTTTGGTGATTGAAGAATTGGAACGCCTTTCGGCAGCGAGTAAAAGTCGTAAGATAGACCCCTCGAAGTCTATCATAATGTCAGATATCCATATATGTGGGGAGTTTAATGATCAGGGGCTGCCCAAACATTACCCCAATAATCCCGTATGTTTCGAGCAGCAGATTAAGGAGATTCTCTCCATGCGCCATTTGCCAGCAAATCTGATTATCTTAGGTGATATCGCGTGGGATTATGGTCACCAATCGGATTATGAGTATGTGGCAAAGTTGTTTGCGCCCATCGAGCAGGCTGGAATCAAGATTACCGTAGCTATGGGTAATCATGACCGCCGCCGTACCTTCCTGAAGTCATTCCCTGAGTATGCTCAAACTACCAAAGTCGCCGAGCGTGTGGTTTCGGTTGTGGAGCTTTCGGATCTTGATTTTGTCGTGTTGGATACCTTGTGTGAGTTGCCTGATAATAAATCAAAGGTGACGGGTGAGATGGATAAGGAGCAACTCTTGTGGCTTGAGAGTTATCTCGCTTCTGCCAAACGTCCTGTCATATTGAGTGCCCATCACCCAATGACCGAGATCCCCGACTTGGAGCGAATCGTTACTAAATATAATAATGTGGCGGCGTACATATATGGTCATGTCCATTATTGGCATAAGGGAATGAGGATTATTCGCCCATTAGCTCCGCAACGTATGATTCCATATATTGCAATTCCATCAACCTTCTATGGCGATATTGGTTACGTGGTAATGCATAGCGATCCAAAAGGTGTAAATCTCAGCTACTCTTCTAATGGATTCTGGTGGCCTCAGCCGCAAGATAATGCGCCCGCGGAGTGGGCTCAGCGTCAAGCTGATTTGGCGGATGAGAAGTGCAGGATTCTGTTCAGATAGTGTATTAATGAGGCGAAAAAGCAAGAAGCTGTCTAACAAGGTGATTTTGTTGTTACGCTTGTCCTTAAATCCTCACATACGCATAGTATGCTGCGGTTTTAAAGACTTCGCAAGCCTAAAAATCCCACTTGTTATACAACTTCTAAAAAATGATGAGGGTGCTAACATTACTTGTTAGACACCCTCTTTTCTATGGTTCGTAAACCTCCTCGAAGAGTTCTTTGTTGTCGGCAGTAAACATCCTTGTCGAGATGTTGTAGGGCTCTTTACCATTAGGGTGTTTGTATTTGACCATCACCAAGAACGCTTTATATCCTTTAGTCGGATAATCAACTCTTAACTCGACAGATTTTTTGTTTGATATATTCAACTCCTTAGCAACAAATTTCTCATCGCGAAAATCTTTATCTGAAGATTCTGCCTCCCAGATAATTACCTCCTGCAGATGTCTTTTGCTGGTCTTTAATTTCACAGAAGCTCCATTTGCGTCCTCTTGTATAGAGTAGTCAAAACGTGGATACTTCTCGTTGGCAATTGTTTGCTGGAAGAATGCTTCCAAAGTGTTGAATGCAGCCTTTTTGTCACCCAAATTATGTCCTGCATTGGTAACGTATGAGACTTGGGTTTGCCCTGGTATCTGGTCAATGTAGTTTTTCACCGCATCGACACACCAAAACTCATCGTTTGTGCCGAAGAACAACATCTTGGGCAGGTCGTAAGCATCTCGGTATGAATATGGATCAATCATTTTGACTAATTCCGCACCCGATGATGTTGACAACTGCTCAGTCAGTCCGAGATTTACATAATCTTGGATGTGGATGCTATATTTACCATACATATGTTTTTGGTATGGTACGCTTACAGGCATATTGAGTATATCGATAACCATTGGTGCAATGGCGATAACTCGTTTTTCACCACAAGCAGCAGTCAGCCAAGTTGTCCATCCGCGCTTAGATATACCGTTTGTAACGAAGTGATCAGTCTGTATTGGGTGTCTCCTTTGTTTCGAAAACTCCTCTATGGCATCCATTGCGCGTATAGCACTTTTGGTCATGGGAAAGAGCAGAGGCCAAGAGTAGTCGCTGTCTTTCTGGAAGTTATGCAATGTAAAAGATACCAACTCATCTTCAATCATGCCACCGTACATCGGTTGACGAGGTACCTGCCAAAGTATAGCGGTCAGGGCGTTGCTTCTTGCGGCTATATCACCCATAAACTCTATGAGTTGATTATCCCAATTGTGATAAATGGGCTCTGCTGTGGCTTCATCCGATCTGCCTCCCGAAATATGTATCAACGCTTCTCGGTGCAGGATTGTCTTAGGAACAAATACTACAAGCTCGTGGATCCACTCATTACCTCTCCATATCTGAGATCTCATGCGCAGTCTGTAAGCCGTATAATTATCCTTAGCCAGAGAGTCTTTACACTCCCACTTAAACGAATCATCGCCATTGTCGATGTAGCGTCTGAGTGCTTGCTCGGCAGTTATCTGCTGCGCCGAAAGAGTCCAAGCTGAAAAGATTATTATGAGTAGTATGGTATTCCTAAGCATAGTTTACTATGATACTATTTGGTAAATATTTTATCTCACTCTCAAGCGGCGACCGATCTGCAAAACTGTGGTCTTCTTAATACCGTTAAGCTGGCAAATCTTCGTAACCGTTGTGCCGTTGTTGATGGCGATGCGACCGAGTGTATCACCCTTTCTTACTGTGTGATACTTCATGGCAGCAGCCTCCTTCTCAATCTTCTTGTCCTCCTCGTCACTTTGTAGCTCCTCCTCGAAGTCCTGAGTGAAACGAGAATAAGGACTGAAATATGTTCTCTTTAAAAGGAATGTCTCTCGGCGAAGATCTCCCGACTCGAAGTCGATCAAACGCATCGGGTCGAACGAGTGCCCCTTGTATCGTATCTCATAGTGCAGGTGCGATCCTGTACTACGACCTGTATCACCGCCCGCACCAATGACCTGACCAGCGGTAACCCATTGGTTAGGCTTTACGTCAACGCGCGAAAGGTGAGCATAATAGGTCTCCATACCGTTGTCATGGCGGATGATAATCAGATTACCATAACCTCTTGGGATGTAGCCAACGTATCGTACACGACCATCAAATGTAGAGTAGATTGGATCACCTGTCTCCAAGTCGATATCTGTACCTTGGTGTATTTTACGGCGGCGAGGACCATACTTCGATGTGATGCGACCCTTCACAGGATAGTGATAGCTCTTGAGTGTATCAACCAAATCAATTACCATAGAGGTAGGCAGATCCTTTAGCTCCACATTGTATGGGTGAGTTTTGGTGGTGTCCCAGCACTCAATAAAAACTGTCTCATCGGTTCCTGAAATGGATCTGTCGCGGACATATTGCCATGTGTTGTCGTTGAATAGCACGATGCTCAAACCCTCGCTTGATGAAGGGATTGTATCGACAACCAATGCGTCAGTTGGTGATATACTTTTCTTTGACTCAAGAGGTACGCGCTTTACGATTACGGCATCCTCGGGCAGAGAGTCTTTGTCTTTGATAGAGTTGTTTTTGATTGGTACATCTTGTGCCGACACCGTGCCCAGAGTGAATACTCCCAAGCATAGAATCAGCGTTTGGCGTAAATTCATTGTTCTTTTGGGTTTATATAAAAATTATTACTCGTTTTCCTGCTCTTTGATCAACTCCTCGGCGCACTCCAAAGCTTTATAAAACTCCTCACCGAAGCGTCTGATGATAGGCTCTTTGAGAGCCTTATAAATCGGTAAACCGATCTTGCGCCCACACTCCACTGCATCGTGGCAAACACCCCAACGATGGTAATTCAGTCCAAACGTACCGTTCGAGAACTTCATTACTCTGATTGGATAGAGATGGCATGAGATAGGCTTAAGGAATGAACATTTACCCTCTCTGTAGGCTCGCTCAATGGCGCAGAATGTGATTCCGTTCTCCTCGAAGGCGTAGGCACATTCGGCATTGTTGACAAGCGGTGTGGTATAGTCTCCATCCGAATCAACCACCATAAAACCTTGTCGCTCTACCTCTCGGCGACCCTCCTCGGTCATATATGGAGCATAGGCGGCGTAGTTCTCCTCCAATTCATCTACCTCCTCCAATTCGAGTGGAGCTCCAGCATCACCCTCCACGCAGCAAATGCCTTTGCATTTGCCCAGATCGCAAGCGAAGCACTCCCTCAAGATATCGGCACTTACTATTTTATCATCTATCTCTATCATGGGTTGTATATCTCTTTATATCTGAATTCCAAAATCTCCTGTGTCATATCCAAAAACTCCTTTGCTTCACTCTTTTCGGGCGAGAGTTCTGTGGCTCGCTTAAAATCGTTGATGGCATTACCCCACTCGTTGAGTCTGAAATAACACTTTCCTCGTTCTATGTATAGCTCCGCATCCTCCTCTGCATTGGCTATGGCTGTAGAGAGCGCAGCTACTTTGCTTGACAGACTCCACAATCTCTTCTCCTTGATGTATGCGGCGACCTTATCTCCCACCATTTTGCTTACATCTTCACCTCGCTCTACCGCATCGCGCACTTGGGTTGAGGAGTAGTCGTGTTGTGGTGCATCCTCCAGAAATGTGGTACGCTCGGTCTTGAACTCCATCTCCACACCTGGGCGCGGATAGACGTATATATCATAATCTTCGATAATTCGCTCCGCTTCACGCCACTGAGGAAGCTGGTTTATGAGATCCGTTCCCATCAAGATCGAAAACTCCATCTGCTCGCCGTAATTCTCCTTAAGATGTCTGAGCGTATTTATCGTGTATGAAGGTTTCTCCAACAAAAACTCAATCACCGAAGGTTGTATTCGCTCAGGGAATCGAGACTCCGAGCAGGCAATCTCCACCATCGAATAGCGATCCATCTCCTGAGCCAAAGTCCAATTCTGTTTGAATGGATTTTGAGGTGATATGATCATTGCCACCACATCACACAGATTATGCTCCACAGCATACTCCGCTAAGGCTATGTGACCTCGATGTATGGGGTTGAACGACCCGAAATAGAGCATCATTCGTTGCTTTGCCATCGCCTTCGGGTGCTATTTTGAGATAAAATTATTAATCACCTGCTTGGTCTGCTCCACCGCTTCGCTCAAGATGTCGTTTACGATCACAAAATCAAACTCTTCTGATTTCGAAATCTCGAATTCTGCTTTGCCGACACGCTTCTCGATGGTCTCCATCGAGTCTGTACCACGACCGATTAGTCTTTGGCGCAAAACCTCAATCGAAGGAGGCATGATAAATATCGAGCATGCAGCATCGCCGAAGATTTTCTTCAGATTTATACCGCCCATCACATCTACATCGAAGATGATGATATTGCCCTTAGCCCAGATTCGCTGCATCTCGCTCTTGAGTGTGCCGTAACAAGTGCCGTTATAGACCTCCTCCCACTCCACGAAAGCCTCCTCTTTTACCTTTTGGCTGAACTCCTCTTGCGAGAGGAAGAAGTAATCCACTCCATCCTGCTCGGTGCCTCGTGGCGCACGCGAAGTGGCAGAGATCGAGAACTCGAATTGAGGAAATATCTTCAACAACTCTTTTACTATCGTAGTCTTGCCTGAACCGCTTGGGGCTGAAAATATGATAAGTTTACCCTGCTCCATCGTTTACAAAATGTTTAGTACCTGCTCCTTAATCTTCTCCAATTCGTCCTTCATCTTCACTACAAGGATCTGCATATTTGCCTCGTTGGATTTTGATCCCAGAGTGTTGATTTCGCGTCCCATCTCTTGGGCTATGAAGCCGAGTTTGCGACCTACACCCTCTTCGGTTTTTGCAACCTGACGGAAGTAGTCGCAGTGGTTCTTCAAACGAACCTTCTCCTCGGTGATATCCAACTTCTCAATATAGAATATCATCTCTTGCTCCAAGCGATTGGTATCCACGTCAACCTTGATCTGTGCGAGATTCTCTCTGATGCGATTCTTGATGGTCTCGGCGCGTCCCTGCTCGTAAGGCTCGACTTGGAGTTTGTACTCCTCGATCTGGTCAACTCGCTTAAGCAAATCTGCAATCAGAATTGCACCCTCCTGCTCGCGGAAAGAGTTGAAGTGCTGTAGAGCCTGCTCCACAGCCTGCATGATGGCAGCCTCCTCCTCTTCTGAGATCTTCTCGGTGTTGGTCGATACCACGTCAGGCATACGCATGATGGTTGGGACGATGGCGTCATAATCGGCATTTATCCCCGAATAAGAGAGAGCATCATTGACCTG
>JAFXLG010000009.1 GCA_017531305.1 Alistipes sp. | reverse complement strand
CGGGTTACGCCGACATAGGCTTCGACGTAGATATGGGCCCATTGTTCCAGACTCCAGAGGAGGCTGCTAAGCAGGCTGTAGAGAATGACGTACACATCGTAGGTGTATCATCATTGGCTGCAGGTCACCTCACATTGGTGCCACAGATCATCGCTGAGCTCAAGAAGCTTGGTCGCGAGGATATCATCGTTGTAGTAGGTGGTGTTATCCCAGCACAGGATTACGAGGAGTTGTATCAGGATGGCGCAGCTGCCATCTTCGGTCCTGGTACTCCAATCGCCAAGTCTTCAATCAAGATGTTGGAGCTTTTGATGGAGGAGTAATCCAAGAGGGCTAAGCAAGGGGCAATGGCAAGGTGCAATTGTTGAGGTGCATATGTCGAGGTGCAAATGATTAGAAGCGGATGCATCAAGCGTTAAGCTCCGAGCGTAGTCGGATATAAAACGAAAGCCGCGGGCAAATTGCTCGCGGCTTTTTTGTTTTCAAGAAATACTCAGTGTTTTATTATTTCTCCACCCAATTCTCTGGTGAGATTGTAGGACCATTCATAATAATCGCCATACCATTAGTAAGTGTTTTTGAGGTAAATGTACGAGTATAAGTCTTCTCGCCATTAGTAAGAGTGAATATAATATCTTCTGGAGAGGACTCAGAATTAGAACCATAAAAAGATACTCCATCTGCATTTGCAAAACCAGCAAGACTACCATTTTCTTCACCGTTTGCGGTACCAACAATAGCAGCATTAAGAGCAAAACCGCGTACCTGTACCAAACAATCGCATTTCAGTGTCCAATTATCCTCTACTTGCAGACCCCTGACAGTAACCTGTGCACATTTAGGAACCATAGTAATATCCAGAGTAATAGTATTGCCCGAAACTGTGTATTTACCATTTTCACATACCATAACACAACTTGCTTCATTTGTACGACAGTATAGATATTGTTGGCGAGTCATATACATAGGATAATTTGCACTGAATGTTCCGTTAGTATAGCCCGCAGTCAACGTTCCGTTTCCTGCTGCAACAACATTTGCGGCTGTTGTTCCAACCCAATTTGGAGTCCAAGAGCCTGCGTTATATGTAAGTGTCAGGTATTTCTCTCCAGTATTAATATCGGCATTAAAGTTAACATACACTACATCTCCATTCTCCCACGAAGTGCGGGCAGCACGAGTATCATCGCCAAACGAAGGCTTATCCGCATTTACAACTATATTATACTCTGGAGCGGTCTTTTCAGCCTCATCCTTTGAGCAACCTACCGCAAATACTACGGCAATTGCACTTATTAGATAAATAAATTTTTTCATCTTTCTAAAATTACTATTAAACAGTTAAATTCACTTTCATCCGTTCGACAATTAACCCCAATTCTCTTCAGGACCAAAACCACCAAACTTAGGCTCTCCACTCTGAGCAAAACCCTGCTCAACAGCGATTTCAAGCACCTCAACTTCAGGCACGACATAACTCTTCTTATCCATTTTATTAAGTATTTTGCCACTTGACCCCAAAGGTGACGGATTATAAAAACAGAAAGTGTGGAGTCATTCGTTTATCTGAAGATAGGCATTTGGCGTAGCCTTAGTGCAAATAAACAATACCCCACACTTGCATAGTATGAGGCAGACACAGAACGTGCCAACAACGCATACAAATACAAGCAATGAGTGTTACTGCTCTCCCTGCACTTTTATAAAATCGCCAAATTTTATCTTCAAGGATTAGCGAAACACTTTCACTAAAAATATGTCTGTTGATTACTCAACACCACAAAATTAGCAAACTTTTCGCAAACTACAACACTCATAAGGGGTATTGTCGTAATTTTAGTATTACAATTTACTACAAATGTACGATTTAATGCTAAATAAAAAAGAATGAGATTAAATTTTTGTAAAATTATTAAAGTCTCATACACTCAAAAAAATATCCGAGCCTGCAATGCAGACTCGGATATCTATTTTCCGAAAAACTTATTTCGATTAGAAATACTTACCGCGAAGATCCTCTACCTCAGCCTTCTTCTGGATAGCCATCACAGCAGCCTGATTTGCTACGCTCTCGAGAACTGCCTGCTGACGTACCTTCTCTGCCTCAGCATTCTGAGCATCGCTCTTAGCGATATTATCAACAACGAATACTACAGCTGAAGTATAACCCTGAACAGGAGCAGAAACCTTACCTGTCTCCTTCATAGATGCGATATTACCAACTACAGCTGGCTCAAGAGTGAGTGTGCCTACACCGAAGTCTGACATATGAACATTCTCGAATGGTACAACCTCAACACCTGCATTCTTAGCAACCTCCTCGATAGAAGCACCTGCAAGCTTAGACTTCAAAGCCTCGAACTTCTTCTCGCGGAGAAGAGCCTGAGTGATAGCAAACTCAACATTCTCATCTGTTACAGGAGAAACCTTGCTCTCATCAATAGTTGTAAGAATAGCTACAACGTATGAATCACCCAAGTTGAAGATCTCTGAGATCTCACCCAACTCTGCGCCGTATGCCCAACGAGTAACCTCGCGTGAATTCTCCAGACCGTTGATTGTACGATCACCCTGATTGATGATAGCGTAACGTGGAGTAACTGCAGCCTTAGAAGCAGCATCGTTGAAGTTCTTCATGCTCTCGCCCTTAGCCTCTACGGTGAATGTGCTGGCAATGTTGTGAACATTGCGGCGTGTTGTAGAAGATGGCTCGATTGGCATTGTGATAGAACCGATCAAAAGGTGCTTAGATGGCTTATCTGCGCGAGTCACCTTGAAGATCTGGATAGCATTGCCCAAGTTCATCTTGATGATGTCACCCTTCTTAGCCTCAGCCAACTCATTTGCAAGATCGAGATTCAATACTGAGAATGGAACAACACCCATATCACCACCCATCTGAGCTGTCTGAGTATATACTGAGTGTGCGCGAGCTGCCTCAGCGAAATCTGCACCACCCTTAACTGCTGTATAGAGGCTATCAGCAAGCTTTGTGTCTGTAGCATTGAGTACGATGTGGCTCAAGCCGATAGTATCTGGAGCATTCTTAACCTCCAAAGCACGTGACATAATCCACTGATTAGACTTCAAAAGTGGACCATACTGCTTGCCCTCAGCCATTACTGACTCCTCCTCAGAGAGTGTAGATGCAGCAACATAACCCTCAGTGATCTGACCCATGTTCTTACGAACAAAAGCGCGAACATCCTCTGCGGCAGCAAACTCCTCACCAGTCTTCTTAGCCTTAGCCTCGATCTCTGCCATATCAGCCTCAGTAGCATCGATATCAAATACTACGTAAGAGATCTCACGGTGTGGCAACTTAGCAAAGTTCTTCTTGTTTGCCTCATAGTATGCCTTGATCTCAGCATCGCTAACAGTAACCAATGAATCTGCAACATTTGCATAAGGAAGAGCTACATAACGACCAGAACGGCTCTCATTTGAGTTAGCTACGCCCTGCGCAACCTCCAAAGAGTTTGCATAAGTACCAGCCTTGATAAGACCCATATACTTAGATGTCAAGCGATCCAAAGTAGCATTCTGATTGATGTATGACCACATTGCCTGATACTGTGGGTTAGAACCTACCTGAGTCAAGAATGTAGAGATAGCTGCTACATTGTAGTCACCTGTCTGAGGATCTGCAAAAGCGTTGTAGAATACCTGTGATGGAATCTCACCACTCATCATAGCCATACGCTCAGCCTCCGATACCTGAAGACCCATCTCATTGAATCCTGGGATCAACAAATGCTTAGCGATAAGCGACTGCCATGTAGCTGCTGCCAATGCTGCTGACTGCTCCTCGGTAGCCTCCTGACCGCCATTGTTAGTCTTTACTGTCTCATACTCACCGAGATACTCAGTATAAGTGATCTTATCACCATTGATTACGCCCACCTTAGGGTCGGTATTACCAAAGCCCATCTCTGGACCCAATGAAAGGATAAATGCCAAAAGCGCCAAGACGATTACAATCGACAATACAACGCCATACTTGGTTCTTAATGTGTGTAAACTTGCCATAAAATTATTTGTTTTACTTATTTAAATCTTTTAATATATTAATTTGAGCCACCAAAGGTAATAAAATAATTCCAATTAGCCATATAATTAGCTCTATTTTTGCTTCTTAACTTTCACTCTTGCCAATTCTACTCTCGTTCGGGTAGTACGCAACACCTTTATTTCGAGTTTTTCGGTATGAATTACTGTGCCCGAAGAGGGAATTCCATCGTAATTATTGATGATATATCCTGCCAAAGTATCGTACTCCTCACTCTCCTCAATATCCAAATCATACTCTTGATTCAGATACTCAACTTCAAGGCGGCATGAGAGAACATACTCCTTATCGCCCACCTGTTTCTCGATGGTGCGTTGTTCGTCATGCTCATCCTCAATATCGCCAAAAATCTGCTCCAGCACATCCTCCAAGGAGATAATACCTGCCGTACCGCCAAACTCGTCTATAACCACAGCGATACTTGACTTACGTTTGATAAAATTCTGCAGCAGAGTCTGCAATGGAAGCGTCTCCGCCACACAATCCACATCTATAAGCACTTCGCGGATAGTCTTGGGCGAGGTGAAAAGACTCTTGGAATTGACATAGCCGACAATAGAGTCAATACTATCCTGCCAAACGAAAATTCGAGAGTATTTCGACTCAACAAAACGCTCGGTAAGCTCAGCTATCGAACTATTGATATCCACAGCTTCGACATCGACACGCGAAATCATACAATCGCGTACCCTGAGATCGACAAAATCCAATGCGTTTTGAAACAATTTGATCTCCTCCTCATCCTCATGCTGAGGTTCAACGGTCTCTCCATCGACTAAATTTACCAAATCCTCGCGATTAAAGGTATAGCCCATAGATCCCGACTTCTGTTTGCGACCAAAAAGGCGCAAGATACCATACGAAATGGTGGTGGTCAGAATAGCTATCGGATATAACAATAAATAGAATAGGTATAAAACCGGAGAGAGATATTTATAGTAGAAATTGGGGTTACGCTTGATAATTGACTTAGGTAAGAACTCGCCACAGAAGAGGATTATCACGGTAGAGATCACTGTTTCCAAAAGTACCGATCCTGAAGTTGCCATGTTCTCCCATCCAACAACAGATGCCAACAAGCGCAGCAGCAACGACATATACAGAGAGTAGATAACCAAACAGATATTGTTACCTACCAAAATAGTGGTGATATACTGCCCGGGCGACTTTTCAAAGATATGCGCAATAAAGTCAAATACTGAACTCTGCTTTCGGTCAATCTCCTCTCTTAGGCGGTTTTTGCTCAAAAAAGCAATCTCCATGCCCGAGAAGAATGCCGACAGGATCAGCATTATACATATTAATATGGCTGAGTTTATTAAATCTGCCGAATTCATATTCTTATGCCTTTATATCACTTATCTTACCTACATCAAAAGACCGACACCCAAACGACCAACCTACAACCTAACGCTTCATGCCCGAACGGCGCACAGGCTGACTTGCGGAGATATCTTGGATCTTTAACGTAGTATCTAATTTGATGGATTCATCACCCGTTTTACCACCTTTTGAGGTTCTCTGCACACCCTTTGGAGTAGGTTTCGAAACGGTTTTGGTTTTCGCTACAGAGGATTTATTCTCCCCAACAGAGGTCTTCTTTGTCTTAGACTCCTCGACTTGCACGGAGTCTTGCTTTGAGGAGTTCTGATTATTAAACTGATCCTCCTCGAAATAGGTTACACCGCGCAATTTTCGATAGGTCCACTCCTTCATCTGCTCATCACTCTCGAAGCCCTCACAATGATATACCTCATCCTTTCCTACAATTTTAGAATCCACGTTGGAATATACCTTATGAGTCGCTTGGTTCCAAAAGAGCTGGGATGTATAGAGTTTGCGACCATCGGAATTGGTGACAACGACATCTCCTTTAGCCTCCCATAGCTTACGATTCTCATAAAAAATCGCATAGTTTGCCGTAAGCACAGCCGCAACAGAGCTCACCGAGTCATCTTCGAAAGTGGTAATTTTGATACCCTTACGAAACTCCTTGTATGGGTCTTTTGCCATATTATAGCCCTCGATAAGCGGAGTCTCAAAGTGGTAGGACTTGCGACCATTCTCAGACATAATCATCGACATATTCTCACTATACTCGGTGCGAAATGTCTCATAATTAATCGTCTGCTCCTCGACCTGCTGGCTACGACACGAAAATAGAGAGATAGCACTCCCCACGATAGAGAGTGCTACCACTATAGATCGACTAAACGAATATATCGTCATCGCAAAGTTTATCGGTAACGAACAGTTGTATTCACACCATTAGCGAAACCGCGTGTCACAGTATATGACGCACCAGCCTGCAACTCAGCGAAGAAGCACTCCTCCTTAGTTGGGAACGCAGCACGATAGTGTGACATCATAGTCTGTGCAGCCTTCTGGATATCTGGCTCAGAAGCCAACAACGATACAGCCTTGCTCATTGCATCGTATGCAGCCCAATAGCAAGCCTGGCATGTGAGCTCAGAGCAGTTTGCAGATGCAGCGTAGCACTGACCCAAAAGGAAGTATGCATAACCATTCTCAGGATTGATAGCCTTGATCTCGTTTGCAGCCTTAACAGCCTCAGCGTAGTTCTTAGTCTGTACGCTAATCAAACCCATACGAACATACAACTTCTCCTTCTCGGCAGCATCCTGCTCAGCAGCCAAAGCCTCAGATAGGTACTTGATAGCCTTCTCGAACTCACCACGAGTCTGGAAACCCTGAGCCAAGAAGAGGGCAGTCTGTGAAGATGGCTTCATAGTGTAGTGCTTCTCTGCAGTAGCGAAGAAGAAGTCGCTATCGCAATTTGCACGTGACATCAAAGATACAGCCTGGCTATACAAAGCCTCGTTCTCTGGATCGTCAGCCAACTTCTTTGTGAAGAGCTTCTCCAAGTTCTCGCAGCTTGCAGCACCGCTGGCACCAAAAGCAGTATCGAACTGACCCTTGAGCTCAGTTGCGTTAGCAGCAACATCCTCATCCTCAGACTTAACAGCAGCCTCGAAAGCTGGAGTAAAACGGTCATACTCTGAGATGATCAAAGTTGCATCAACAGCATCTGCCTTGTAGTCCTCGCATACAGCGGCGAAGTAGATTGATACCAAGTCCAAGTCAATCTCGCCTGCCTCCTCACTTGCAGCAATAGCCTCGTTGAAGACCTTGCGAATACCCTCGCGATCATCTGGCTTGTAGGTCATAAACTCACGAGCCTTACGATCCAAGATATATGCCTTGCCATACTTCTTGTGATCAGCGAAGTTTGCCAAACGTACATCATACAGATAGAGCAATGAGTCGATATATGCTGCGCGCAACTTCTCATCCACACCTGCACGTGTGATCTGAGCCTTGTAGAGCTTAGCACCGTTAGTATAAATATTCACAGATGCTGCAGGACAACCTGCGATAAGCTTTGCCAAATAGCCAGCAGCCTCATCATACTTCTTGTTGTCAACAGCCTCCTTCAAGAACTGGTTGTTAAGCATGTTCTGCTTACGATTAGCTGCTCCATCACCCCACTTTGCATACTTAGGGTCATCATAGTTAACATCCTGTGCCATAGCTGAGAAGCTCATCACAGCGACAGCAAGCGTCAAGATAAACTTTAAACTTTTCATGTAATCTAAAATTTAGTGTTATGTATTAATATATATTTCTTTAATTAAACTTAAATCGGTAGAACCACTTATCCTCGCCAAACATTGTCATGCCGATAGAGAGTTTGAAATGCTCCTGCTTCACGGTGCCGACCTTAGCATTGTTAATCATAACAAAATCATTCTCCGCCTTACGAACACCATACTCAAAACCAACATCTATGCTCGAACGACCGAAGAGCTTGATTGGCAAACCAACACCCGCTGTCAAAGCCAACTGCCGAACAGGGCTACCTGCGAAGGTATGATAGTAACCACCATAACGAGCTCCCACTCGGTAAGCCACACGATTAAAATACTTTCTCACATCGCTATACTTGGGGATAATTTCAAATCCCGCCTTGACGGTATTTACATCGGCATAGCCCACATTAACACCTCGACCATAGCTCTCCAGATAATCGGTATTGTCACTACCCCAGCTCTGATATACATAATCTACGCCTGCTCTGAACCTCGAATCCTGATAGAAGATTCCCGCAGCCACCTGCATAGGCAACTTCAAAGGCAGAGCGTTATCCTTCTCATCGCGCACAACCGAAGTAAGCACGTTATCTACATATACCGACTTGACCATCTTTGGTTTCAAGCTACCTCCGATATCGTATGTCGCACCCAGAGTAAGGATACGCTGACTGGTATAAATCGGATTGACCATCAAACCAAACTGAGCCTTGATACGTGACACATCGTATGTATCCACACCTGTTGTTGTCGAAAATTCGCCACTACCAGTCACTACATCCATAGGTACTGACTTATAGTTACGCTCGATATTACCCCAATAATACAACATCGCAGCACCGATAGAGAATCGCTTCGAAGGAGCCCAGCCAAAACCTGCCTTAACCTCAGTGACATCTCCCTCACCGTAATACTGATAACGGACACGTCCCAAATTACCTGCAATCTCAGGCGAAACATCATCTCGATACATCGTATAGCCCACATTGCTGTATGGCGTAAGGCTAAAACCGAATCCCAAACCCTTGGCAATAGGCATTTGGAATGCTATGTCGTGTATATTGATCGAATTATATGCAGTCTTTGACTTACCGTTAGCACCGCTTGTGTACTTTTGCTGTGAGTTCTGATAGTGCGCACCCTCGATACCAAAGTTAAACAAGAAACTCTGACGTGGAGTAGCTCCGTAGCCAGCTGGATTCAAAATATTCACCATACCGCCTGACCACATAGCAACACCAACGCCACCCATAGAACGCATAGCTACGTTACCAGGTGTAGCCAACTCGCCCAAGCCATACATCGAGTATGGCGAATAGGTATTAATACTACTTGTCAAGGTCTGCGCCATCGCACCCATAGGAAGCAGCACGAGGGCTATAATTGCTATAAAAATTTGCTTATTCAGTTTTTGCATTATACTCTAAAATTCTGTTCAATCCGCAAACTACCAAATCATATTTTGCAAATATCGTATTTTTAATTCGTTTAACAAAGTATTTTGCGTCTCCACCCGTAAAAATTATCAATAAATTTACATTATCTGCATAAATTTTCAATATATACCCCTCAATCTCATGGGCAATACCCTGCATAACGCCTTGTTCGATTGCCTGAACGGTATTACCTCCGAAATCCAAAACCTCATCGGTTGCCTCGCATTTTGGCAAGCGAGCGGTATAATCATGCAGAGCCTTGAAACGCAACTCTACGCCTGGCGAAATGTTACCTCCCTTATATACTCCGCCTTGCACTAAATCTATGGTAATGGCAGTACCAAAATCCACCACCAAACAATCTCGATCACCAGCTATATCGGCTGCCCCAACTGCCGCCGCCAGACGATCCACGCCCAAACTCTCGGGCGAAAGATAGTCATTTCCGATTGGCACAGGAGTCTGCGAGGTCATCTCCAGCACATACAAGCCCTTCTGGCGAAGCAACTGCGCTATCTCGCTGGTAGGCACTCCCGTAGATGCCACAATAGCCTTACTAATCTCACCATATCTATCAAAAAGCAACGATGAGTCAAGTTCCTGCGCTGAGCCATATCGCTCCATTGCAAGCACCTGACCATCCTGCATGACAGCCGCTTTGATAAATGAATTGCCTATGTCTATTATCAGATTCATATTATAAACCTCTAAGCACCTCAACGGCAGCTGCTACATTACCTACCTTTCTAACGGTCATTGCCAGACGATTATTGTGCTGTTTAAGCACAAATCTATCTGGTTGAGCCGAAATTTTTTGAAGCAAGGTCATAAACACCTCGCTCTTATAGTATGGAGAATTCTCCTCGCCCACAAAGTGTACGATCATCAATCCATTCTTAACCTTCACACGTTCCATACCCAAACGGATAGCCTCCCAACGCAGGCGCACCACATTCAGAAGTTCCTGAGCAGCCTCAGGCAACGCTCCAAATCGATCAACAAGACGACTTTCGAAGCTAACGATATCCTCTTCGCGATGAATAGAATCGAGCTCTCGATATAGGCGCAACTTCTCCGCAGGCTGACGTACATAGGAATCGGGCAACTCAGCAAGCATCGAAATCTCAATAATGGCGTCATCGACAAAGGCTTCCGTCTTCACAACTTCTGCCTCTTGCTCACTCAAGCCCTCCACATCAAGACCTTCGGCACGCAACTCGGCAATAGCCTGACGCATAATCTTCTGGTATGTTTCATATCCGACATCGGCAATAAATCCACTCTGCTCGGCACCCAGCAGATTACCTGCACCTCTGATATCGAGATCCTGCATGGCGATATTGAATCCCGAACCAAGATCCGAGAACTCCTCAATGGCTCTCAGGCGGCGTCTGGCATCACTCGTAAGCAACTCCTCGGGTGGAGTAATTAAATAACAATATGCCTTACGATTACTTCTACCAACACGTCCGCGCAACTGATGCAGTTCGCTCAAGCCAAAATTTTGAGCATTATTGATGATGATGGTATTGGCATTAGGGATGTCTATACCGTTTTCCACGATAGTGGTAGCCACCAACACATCGAACTCGCCATAGATAAAATCCATGATCAGTTTCTCCAACTCCTCGGAGCGCATCTTACCATGACCTACCCCAACACGAGCCTTAGGGCAAACGCGCGAAATCATCCCTTGCAAGGTCATAAGATCCTCCACTCGATTGTTGACAAAATAGACCTGACCACCTCGCGAGAGCTCCTCCTCGATAGCATCACGGATTATCTCCTCCGAGAAAATATGCGACTCGGTCAAGATAGGTTGGCGATTGGCTGGGGCGGTGGAGATCACCGACAGGTCGCGTGAGCCCATCAACGAAAATTGCAGAGTACGTGGTATAGGGGTTGCCGTCAGCGTCAGGGTATCGACATTAACACTAAGTTGAGTCAATTTCTCCTTGGCTGCAACGCCAAATTTCTGCTCCTCATCTATAATAAGCAGACCCAAATCCCTAAATCGGATCTGCTTGCCCAACATTTTATGGGTACCAATGAGGATATCAATTTTGCCTGAAGCCAAATCCTCGGCGATCTCACGGGTCTGTTTAGCACTCTTCGAGCGATTTATATATTCTACCCTGATAGGAAAATCCCTCAAACGCTCCATAAACGAGCGATAGTGTTGCAATGCCAAGATCGTAGTAGGCACCAACACAGCCACCTGCTTGCCATCCACCGCAGCCTTAAACGCAGCACGGATAGCGACTTCGGTCTTACCGAAGCCCACATCGCCACATACCAAACGATCCATCGGACGATCCGACTCCATATCACGCTTCACAGCCTCGATGGCACTTATCTGATCGGTAGTCTCCTCCCACCTGAACGATGCCTCCATCTCATGTTGCAGATAACTATCCTTCGAAAAGGCATATCCTGGGCTTGACTTACGCTTAGCATATAAAGCAATAAGCTCTCGTGAGATATCCTTGACGGCTCGCTTGGTGGCATTCTTCAACTTCTGCCATGCGCCATTACCCAACTTATATATCTTTGGTGGCTCGGCATCACCACTCTTATATTTCGAGATTCGATGCAACGAGTGGACATTGACAAAAAGCACATCGTTATCACGATAGACCAGCTTAATAGCCTCGTGCAACTTTCCACCCTCATTGATCTTAACCAGACCTCCGAAACGTCCCACGCCATGATCTATATGCACCACATAGTCGCCCATCTTCAGCGAATTGAGCTCCGCAACGGTCATCTGCTCATCGCGCTTGATCTCGCCGTTGATTCGATAGCGGCGATAGCGGTCAAATATCTGATGATCGGTATATAGGCACAACTTGAGCTGGTGATCCACAAAACCCTCATGCAACGAGATATCTATCGAATCAAAATGGATTCGCGAACGCCCAATCTGATGAAAAATATTCTCAAGACGCTCGATCTGAGCCTTGTTCTCCGAAAGAATAAAGCTTCTAAAGCCACGCTCCGCAGAGACTACGATATCATCTGCCAAAAGTTCAAAGTTTTTATTAAACTTAGGCTGAGGATTTGTCTGAAACTCCACCTTCGACTCGGCGATACGCTCCTTGAGATTATCTCTCAGGAGCATCATTCTCCGCTGAGTCAGATCTCTGAGCAGACCATTACGACTTGTCAGCAACTCATCTATCTTTGAAGGCTCCTCTAAGTCGGCAAGTACTCTATGTCTGAGGTCATTGACCTTCTTAAAGACATACTCTGCATCATAGCACCAGAAGGTTGCCGAAGAAGCATACGACACAAGCGATATTTTCTCGGCATGAGTATTATTCAGATTAGGGATGATCTCCACCTCCTCGGCTTTATCATGCGAAAGCTGGCTCGATATGTTGAATCTACGAATGGAGTCAATCTCATCTCCGAAGAAGTCAAATCTGAAGGGACGGCTCTCGGAATATGAAAAGACATCTACGATACCTCCTCGAAGCGAATATTGCCCAGGCTCATACACAAAATCGACCTGAGTAAAACCCTCTGCTGCAAGTCGCTCCTCCAGATCTTTAATGGCGATAGTATCGCCCACGCGCAACTTTATGCTACGAGAATTTATAAACCCTTGATCGGCAACTCTCTCAGCCAGAGCCTCGGGATAGGTGCATACCACCATATAACCCTTATCGTGCTGGCGTATGGCGTTCAGCGTATTGGTACGTTGGACCACGCCTTGCGGATCCTCCTTGCCATATAGAATTGATTTTTTGTATGATGTCGGGAAGAAATAGATATGCTGCTCGCCCAAAAGAGCATAGAAATCATTGAGCATATATGCCGCCGCATCACGATCTTCGGCAACGAATATATGCACGCCACCGACCTTGCGAATCAGTGTAGCAGAATAGAGCGAAAGAGCACCCCCGACCATATTTTCAAGATGGACGGTAGCACTCTCATGCTTATACTCCTTAAGCAACTTTCTATACGAGGATGAATCCTCGATAAGTTGCATTATGTTTTTTATACTCTCCACTTCGTGGCTACATTATATCGGAAAATTGACAGCAGAACCTCACAATTTTTGACAACGATTCCCGCTATTATTGACAACGGACCTCGCTATAATTGGTGACAGACCCTCACTCGTGACACTATTTACCTAAGATCAAGGCTGCTCCATTGCGATCCATATATCTCACATCTACCATACCTAAGCTTTGGTCTGCCACGATCTTGATCCAAACCTTATAGCGCAACATCCACTTTTGTCTGAGTGAAAATAATCCCCTATTCAGGAATGCCGCAACATAAGGGCTCACGCTCAAGGTGATATACTTAACGCCTCTATCCTGAGCCAAGAACTGCACCTGATTCTCAATTTTGCGATCAAGCAGAATAGTCGGCTCGATTCTTCCCGTACCGTTACATGTAGGGCAGACATCAGTTACATCATCCACCGCAATAGGTCTTACTCTCTGACGGGTTATCTGCATCAAACCGAACTTGGTAAGTGGCAGAATAGTATGCTTGGCTTTATCTGTAGCCATCAGCTTGTTCATCTCATCGAACAATAGCTGACGATTCTGAGCTTTATGCAGGTCAATAAAGTCAATGATGACAATACCGCCCAAATCTCTAAGGCGCAACTGACGGGCGATCTCCTTCGCCGCAGCCAAGTTTACCTCCATGGCTGTCTCTTCCTGATTTACCTCTGCCTTAGTGCGATTTCCCGAGTTGACATCTATCACATTCATCGCTTCGGTATGTTCGATGATCAGATATGCTCCTCGTTTGAGTGAAACGTACTTGGCAAAAAGAGACTTAATCTGCTTTGATATATCGAAGTTGTCGAAGATAGGAACTGTACCCTTATAAAGTTTGACTATCTTCTCCAACTGTGGATCTATAACTTTTATATAGTTTTTAATCTCGTGATACAACGTCTCGTCATCGACTGTGATCTGTGAAAAGGTCGAATTCAGAGAATCACGGATTATGGTATTGGCTCTATTCATCTCGCTCATCAAAAGAGCGGGAGCCTGGCTTTTACGAATGTTACCTACAGCTTTATACCAACGATCTACCAATGAAAGGATATCTTGCTCGATATCGGCATCGTGGGCCTCAGCAGCTGCGGTACGAATAATTACGCCAAAATTTTTGGGAAGTACATTTGCCGCTATACGTCTCAGGCGTTTCTTTGTCTCATTTGATCGGATCTTCTGCGAGATCGAGATCTTGGTCGAGAATGGCACCAGCACGACATTTCGTCCTGCGAGTGATATATCTGCCGTCAGGCGTGGACCCTTGGTCGAGATTGCCTCCTTAGCGATCTGTACCATCACGGTCTGTCCTACTTGAAGGTATGATGACAGTTTGCCCGACTTCTCGATATTAGGCTCCAACTTCATCGTCTCCACCTTCACCCCTCGCTTACCCGGCTGACGCGAGTCAACGACCTTCTGCAATGAAGAGAACTGACTTCCCAAATCGAGGTAGTGAATAAATGCATCGCGCTCGTGACCTATATTTACAAACGCAGCATTCAATCCTGGCATAATCTTACGCACCTTGCCCAAGTAGATGTCGCCTACAGCAAAGCCAGTCTTGCACTGCTCTTTGCTCAGCTCCACCAAGACCTTATCTTCGCATAAAGCAATGGAGATCTCGCTTGAGGTAACGTTTATTACTAACTCTCGATTCATTACTAAAATTTGATTTATTAAAATAGGTAAAGCTAAAGGGCGTTAGATGAAAAAACCCTTTAGCTTTTAATCTTACCTACTTGCTAACGCAATTACCTTAATCGTCAGAGATTACTTCTTCTTATGACGATTCTTACGAAGACGCTTCTTGCGCTTGTGCGTAGCCATCTTATGACGCTTGTGCTTTTTTCCGTTTGGCATAGTCTTTATATTTTAATGGTTTGTGTATTCTTTTTAACTTTTGGGCTTATATTGCCTTCTGTAATCCCCCCTTATTACTTCACCTTTGCAACGAAGCTCTTAGCAGGCTTAAATGCTGGGATGTTGTGCTCTGGGATAGTGATGGTAGTGTTCTTAGAGATGTTACGAGCTACCTTAGTTGCACGCTTCTTGATGATAAAGCTACCAAAACCACGAAGATAAACATTATTGTTCTCAATGAGTGAGTTCTTTACATTCTCCATAAAAGCCTCAACGATTGTCTGCACCAAAACCTTCTCGGCACCAGTACTTTTAGCAATCTCGTTTACGATATCAGCCTTTGTCATAGTAATTATTTATTTATTGATTAAACATTTTGTTACTTTGGGTTTGCAAATGTACTACATTTTTGATGATTAGCAAATTAAAAATTGACTTTTTTTAATTAATTGACCATCATAAAGACCCTTCATTCAAAAACTTTGTCCAAAAAGAGTTTTCTTTTATGGTAATTGGTTAAACGCCTGAGCCAAACCCTCGACTGCTTTATCCAATCCACCCTGAATTTTAGAGCCAACCATCATGCGCATCATCATATTGAGCTCGGCATGCAAAACCATGCGGATACGAGTATCACTCTCCGAGACCTCATGAAGCTGGATCCAGAACGAAAAATCAACAGGGATTCCCACCCCATCATCGCCAGCGATTTTGATATGTTTGTTCTCCACACGCTCCACAATTCGCAACGCTACGGTGAAGCCCTTTACCTTAAAAGAGCATGTATCCTCGGTAGCACTCCACTCCTCCACTTTATCCTGCAATGCAGGAGTAAGCATATCGAAGCGACTGATAAAAGGGAAGATGCGGGCAGCAGGCTTAAAGATCTGCTGTTGCTTAGATTCATATTTTTCCAATCCCATATCTTTAAATTTTGTTCTTCTTATTTATTCTCATTATACGCCTTAACACCACTCTGCAAGAACTCCACAAAAGCCTCTACATCGAGGTTATAACCTCGTGGCTCAACAAGTGGCTTACCATCGGCACCCTGCAAAACATAATATGGCTGGGCATTTACGCCATAGGTCTTTAGTGCGTAGTATGAGTTGATCTTACCCAACGTCTTGAGAACCTTTCCTGAATCGGTAGTAACCCAATCTGCCTCATCGACCTTGAGCTTATCATCGGCATAGAGTGCTACGATGACGTACTCATTGCGCAAGATATCCAACACTCGCTCGTCTGCCCACACTCTTGACTCCATCTCACGGCAATTCACACATCCATGACCTGTAAAGTCTACAAACAGTGGCTTACCCACCTTCTTTGCATGGGCTTCTGCCTCAGCCAAATCGAAGAATCCAGTCAGATTGTGTGGCAACTCCAAAACATCTCCATACTTAACTCCAGCAGGGCTATTTTCACTCTTAACCGAAGTAGCTACAGCACCTGATCCCATCACAAAATCCTGACTCTGAAGAGGTGGCAAGTATCCCGACAAAACATTAAGCGGCGCGCCCCACATACCTGGCAACATATAGACTACAAACGAGAACGAGATGATAGCCAACACCAAACGAGTCACCGAAAGATATGGCATATCGCTATCGTGCTTGAACTTGAGCTTGCCCAAAAGATACAATCCCATAAGCGAGAAGATTGCAATCCACAATGCCAGATATACCTCACGATCCAACAACCCCCAATGGTAAGTCTGATCGGCAACGCTCAAGAACTTCAAACCCAACGCCAACTCAACAAATCCCAAAACGACCTTCACTGAGTTTAGCCAGCCACCACTCTTTGGCAACTGCTTGAGCCATGATGGGAAGAGGGCAAAGAGAGTAAATGGCAACGCAAAGACTACCGAGAATGCGAACATAGTGATAATCGGAGTCCACACCTCACCCGAAGTTGACTGAATCAATGCCGATCCGATAATAGGACCTGTGCATGAGAATGACACCAACACCAAAGTCAACGCCATGAAAAAGATTCCAGCCAAGCCTCCCTTGTCGGCTTTAGCATCACTATTGTTGACCAACTTCTCGGGCAAAACAATCTCGAAAGCACCAAAGAACGATGCTGCAAAGACCATAAACACCACAAAGAAGAGGATATTTGGCAACCAATGTGTTGAGATCCAGTTAAATATATCTGCCGTAACGGCATCTCCGCCAATAAGCCATGTGAGGAAAATTATCACTCCGATAGGCAAAGTGTAGAGCAAAACGATGAAGAATCCATACATCAAAGCGCGGAAACGTCCCTGAGCAGCACTACCTGAGCCCTTCAAAAAGAAGGATACTGTCATCGGGATCATAGGGAATACGCAGGGAGTGAGCAATGCTACGAATGCCCAACCAATCGCACTAAGAATATAGCCCCAGATTGAGCCTCCTTTGGTAGTTGCATCGGCAATCTCAACCTTTGCAGCCTTTGTTGGTGCGCCTTCGCCAAGTTTGAGCTTAAAATCGCGCTCGCCTGTAACGCAATTCTCATCGTTACAAACCATCCACTCCGCCATCACATTGATCACAGTACCTGCCTGAGCCTTGATCTTCTGAGTAAAATCCACGCTACCCTCATAATGACCAATCTCCATATCGAAGATATCATTATGCTCCTTCTTAGACTCAGCCGAAGCCTCTACTGCACCCTGAAGTTCAAAGCCCTCACCCTCAAAGGTAAAGGTCGTAGCCATAGGACCGCCCTCATAAGGACCCAAATCGTAGATGTGCCATCCATTATCTATCGAAGCACTGAATGTAACGGTATATACGCCTTCGGCATCCTGCTTAACGCTGGTTTTCCAAGCGACAGGATCAATAGGCTGTGCTGACACCATAAACGAAGTAAGTGCCAGAATAAGTGTCAAACAAAAATTCTTCAAAAAATTCATATCAATATATAATTTTATTTCTCCTAATTATTCACCATCAAAAAAATGGCTCTAATGGGTGGCAAAAATAACACAAAAAACAGACTCTCGCAAATATAGAGTCCGTTTTATGGCTGTTAATTACAACTTTACACGCAATTTAATCTATCGTAAAAACTCTTTCCTCATCATCCTCGACCTCGATTTTGACGGTCATAACATCATCGGGGATCAGAGCCTCGATCTTCTCAGGCCACTCCACAAGGCATAAATCGCCCGAATAGAAATACTCCTCATAACCCAAATCAAAGACCTCCTCGACCTTATCGATGCGATAAAAATCGAAGTGATAGATCAAACCCTCATCGCCCTCATACTCATTAACCAACGCAAAAGTCGGGCTTGTAACGGTATCTTCCGAGCCCAGCAGAGCTACTATGCGCGAAATAAGAGTGGTCTTACCTGCTCCCATTCCACCACGAAATAGCACTACATTGCGCCCCCCTAACGATGAGATTATCTGCTCGGCAACATGATCAAGTTCCGACAAAGAGTCTATTTTAAGTTGTATCATAATTTTAATTCTTAGGTTTCAACACTATATATGGCACCAACATCTCCTCCATCGAGATACCGCCATGCTGGAATGTATTGCGATAGTAGCGGATAAAGCGGTTGGCATCGTTATTATACACCAGAAAATCAGAGTTATAGGCAAAAATATAACTTGACGAGAGATTAATCCTCGGCAACTGCACATCTTCAGGACGTGTAATCTCATATACCTCACGATGGTTGTATTGCAGATTTCTGCCAGTCTTATATCGCAGATTTGGCGAAGTCTCCTTATCGCCCGTAACCCTAACTGGATTATCCACACGGATGGTACCATGATCCGATGTGATGATTACCGTATGACCACGCTCCGAAAGCAACTTCAAGATCACAAACAGATCCGAATGTTCAAACCATGAGCGCGTCAGCGAACGGAACGAAGCCTCATCTTCGGTCAACTCTCTGATGATATCGGTCTCGGTACGAGCATGAGACAGGATATCGAGGAAGTTATATACTATAACCGAGAAATCGGCATCATACAGTCGATTGATATTATCAATAAGTTTACGACCTGCCTCCGGTCGCACCAATTTATCGAATGTCCACTTATATTTTTTGCCACTCATTTTGATCTGGCGGCTCAAGAAATCCTCCTCATGCTGATTCTTGCCACCCTCCTCGTTGTCGTTGAGCCACTTATTTGGCATCAACTTGTCGATAGCCAGAGGCATCAATCCTGCAAAGATCGCATTGCGGGCATATTGTGTAGCGGTAGGCAAAATCGAGCAATAGAGATCATCTACGGCAACATCATAATATCCTCTGAGCATCGAGCTGATAACTCGCCACTGATCATAACGGAAATTATCAATAAGCAGCAATGTAGTTTTTTCGTGAGAATCTACCTCTGGGAAGATCTTTTTGCGCATCAGCGTATGCGACATTACAGGGATCTCCTCGTCATCAACCTTTTTGTTGATCCAATTATAATAGTTGCGGCGCACAAACTTTGAGAACTCTTGATTTGCTTCGCTCTTCTGATAAGCCAGCACCTCCTTGATACTTTGATCCGAAGAAGCCGAAAGCTCAATCTCCCAATTAGTTATCTTACGGTAGAGTGCCATCCATGCCGAGAATGTAGATGCCATCTGACACATTGAAGATATACGACCAAACTCGGCACGATAATCTGCCGTAGTCTGCTCCGTCACCAACTGCTCGGAATGGACATTCTTCTTGATCGACAACAACACCTGATTGGGATTTACGGGCTTGATGATATAATCGGCGATTTTTGAGCCGATAGCCTTATCCATGATATTCTCCTCCTCGCTCTTGGTAACCATAATCACAGGAGTCGTAGGGCGCAGATCCTTAATCAAAGGTAAGGTCTCCAGACCTGTCATACCTGGCATCATCTCATCCAATATGATAAGATCATAAGGAGTGGCACGCACCATATCAACGGCATCATAACCGTTGTTGCAAGTATCCACTTCATAACCCTTACCTGTCAGAAAAAGCACATGAGGCTTCAAAAGTTCAACCTCATCATCTACCCATAATATCTTTACCATGATTCTCTTGTTTTCTACTCTAATAACGCACTGCAAACCTCTTTAATTGTGGGGAAAGATGAATTTACACAATCCCACAACCTCTCTGCACCGATCCACTCGGCTGAGCTAATACCCTCCTCGGTCTGAGGGACCAACTCCTCACACGAGGCAGATGACATCTCATACCACGCTGTGAGTTTAAGCTCCCACTTACCATAAATATTATAGCTATGCAACGTAGTACACAACCTACGTCCCACCTCTGCAACCTTCACACCTGTCTCCTCCTCAGCCTCACGCTTGGCACACTCGGCAAAGCTCTCACCCACTTCACGATGCCCCTTGGGCAAATCCCAACGACCATTGCGGTGGATCATGACTATTTGCCCCGATGCACTCAAAACCACGCCTCCAGCAGCCTCAACCCACACCATCTGATTGGCAAAGTCGAGAAACGATTGACGGGGATTCGCCGAGATCAGAGCCACTTGTTTGTAAGTGTCGAGAAAATTAATTACCTTCGCTCGTGGAATCGCGCTCTCGCCTTCGTCCTGCACTCCATACCACCCTTCGGGTACGTCCCCCGAACTAAAGAGTAGCACACGATCGGCAAAGTAAATCACGATGGATCCATCTTCCCGAAACGGAAGAGGCACCTGACAGGCTTCGATCTGCGCTTGGGCAGTAGGTTTTAAGTCTATATGGTTAGTGGTTTGCATGGGAACAACTTAATTATACAACTGCAAAAATAAGAAATTGAAGTTAAACCTCGATATAATAATATGAAAAAATTAACCTTTATTATGGCTATTGCAGCTATTGCGTTCTCTGCCTGCACAACCAAAGAGCAGCCAAAGACGCTTGACATTGACAACAAATTGACTTCGGAGGAGATCTCAGCGGCTCGCCTTACACCTTCGGTGATGTGGAAGATGGGACGTCTGGGTAGTGCATCGCTTTCACCAGACGGCAAGAAAGCCCTCTACACCATCACTCGCTACAACATGCAGGAGAACAAAGGTCTTTCGCAGATCTACGTACGCGACATGACCTCTGGTGAGGAGAAGGCTCTGACCGACAACACTTCGAGCAACAGCGATCCTCAATGGAGTGCCGATGGCTCGCTCATCTACTTCTCGTCTAATCGTAGTGGCGAGGCTCAGGTGTGGGCTATGCAGCCTGACGGATCATCGCCTAAGCAGATTACTTCGGTAGAGGGTGGCGTTGAAGGTTACGGAATCAATGCTCAGGGCAGCAAGATCTTTTATGTGAAGAAAGTTCACGCCGCCGACACCAAATCTTCTGACATCTACAAAGATATGGATAAATCGAAGGCTCGCATCTACGATGATCTGATGGCTCGCCACTGGGATTATTGGGATGAGGGCGAGTATAGCCACATCTTCGTTGCTGATCTAACAGCTTCAGGTGTTACAAACGACAAGGATATCATTGGCGAGAAATCGGCTTGGGATGCTCCTCTTGCACCATACTTCGACACAGCGGAGATCGCATGGAGCAACGATGGCAAGAAGTTGGCTTACACATGCAAACCTCTCACAGGTGCTGCATACGCAGTATCTACCGATTCCGATATCTTTATCTACAACACAGAGGATGGCTCAACGCTCAACATCAACAAGATCAAGACCAACGCAGGCATGCGCATCATGGAGTTTGTCGGTTACGATCGCTACCCTGTATGGTCTCCAGATGACAAGCAGTTGGCATTCTGTTCGATGGCAACCCCAGGTTATGAGTCAGATAAGGATCGTTTGTTTATCTACGATTTGGCAAGCAAGGAGCATGAAGAGATTACTCCCGACTTTGACCATAGCGCACAAAATGTAATTTGGGCTGACAACTCTACTCTTTACTTTATATCTCCAATCCACGGTACTCAGCAGGTGTGCAAGGTCGGAGCTAAAAGTCACAAGGTGGAGGTTATTACAGCTGGTGATCACGATATTGCATCGATCAGCATCGCTGGCGACAAGTGCCTCTCTACACTTATGACAATCAGCGCAGACAAAGAGCTATACGATGTCAACCTCAAAGATGGCAAGCTCACTCAGATCTCGAAGATCAACGCTCAGGTATATGATAACATCAAGATGGGCAAGGTCCAGAAGCGAATGGTCAAGACTACCGATGGTAAGGAGATGCTCACATGGGTAGTTCTTCCACCCGATTTTGATCCTAATAAGAAGTATCCTGCTCTGCTCTTCTGCGAGGGAGGTCCTCAGAGCGTAGTATCACAGGGATGGAGCTACCGTTGGAATTTCCAGCTCATGGCAGCGCAAGGTTACATAGTAGTGGCACCTAACCGCCGCGGATGCCCTTCATTCGGTTCGGAGTGGAGAGAGCAGATTTCAGGAGACTATGCAGGTCAGAACATTCAAGATTACTTGGCTGCAATTGACGATGTAGCCAAAGAGCCATGGTGCGATGAGGAGCGTTTGGGTTGTGTGGGTGCATCATACGGAGGATACTCGGTATATTATCTGGCAGGACACCACCAGAAGCGTTTCAAGGCTTTCATTTCACACTGCGGTATCTTCAACTTCGAGTCAATGTATGGCGAGACCGAGGAGCTCTTCTTTATCAACCACGACTACGGCGGCAACTATTGGGATAAGGAGAATAAGATCGCTCAGCGTTCATACGCCAACTCACCTCACAAGTTTGTTCAGAATTGGGATACTCCAATCATGATCATCACAGGCGAATTTGACTTCCGCATCCCTTATACTCAATCTTTGCAGGCATTCACCGCCGCACGTTTGGTAGGTGTTGACGCACGTCTGGTTGAGTTTGAGAACGAAGCCCATCAGGTCTTCAAGCCACAGAACTCTATGGTCTGGAACCGCGAATTCTTCGGTTGGTTGGACAAATACTTGAAGAAGTAATTTCGGTAATTACAAATAGCTTAGGGCTACTCAACATTGTGGTTGGGTAGCCCTTTTTACTATTGATAGGTAACAAATGATTGAGCAATCGTAATTAAACATTTAAGTCACGCCACAACCGAATGTGACGAGTGCTGATTCGCATCTCTACACTAAAAATACCCGTTATCGACTTCAATTATCAGCCTAAATCTTGGGTGAAGTGATAGGCATAACACTTGTTTTATAAATCCCTGCTAACACCCTTTAGGGATTATACGATACCGAAAATATATAGTTCCAGGGGGCATTATATAATAGACAAAAAAAGGAGCCGTCCATCATATTTGTTGAACAGCTCCTATACCAACGCGTAGTCTAATACTCTAACTTAACATCATCAACCCAAAGTTTACTACTTGTACTTCCAGTAAAATAGTCTCCCAGCATACTCGATGCACAAGATACAATAATATGTGTTGGCTTCTTCGACACGGACTTGTATTGAATAGGGATCTCCACTTTAATCCAGCCATCGGTGGATTTATCACTCACATACGATCCATAACCAATAACATTCTCTGAGTTTGGATTAAAGAATGTCTTTTTGTCGGTTGTATTAACCTGCACAGGCGAATTTGGCGTTCCACCATAATCCCTATAATCCCAATCTCCTAAAGCTACAAATACCTGACAACGATCCATATCACCCTTCTTTACAGGATCATTATCGGGCGCACCATTGAAACGATCGATAGGACCAGTCTCGTATTTTAACCACAACGACAATTTACGTGGGCGCAAAGTAAAAGGACGACCAAAATTAACTTTACCTCCCGATGTTCCCACCAAGCTATCAAACTCGCCAACAAAAATATTACCTGCTGCAAACTTAACAATCACATATTGTGATTCCATCCTTACCGAGTAATCACCCTCCTTCTTGTCGTTAGCATCGGGATTAGTAATCGAATAACTTGCGCCTACAGTTGTCGATCCCCTATTACCCGAACACCACCATTTGGTCTGATTTTCGGCTACTGGAGATGATGGGTCATAGAAAGAATAGTATTTATCCGACTCTGCATTACTGAATGTCTCAAATCCCGAATTTGGCATTTGTCTTGCCTCCTCAGTAGTAAACGCCCTCACCTCTGTATTATTCTCTCCGCTATATGCATAGCACTCGTACTCGGTCAATGGAGAGAGTCCCTCGATACATGCCGAGAAAGCACCACCATTTGTCTCGACAGCACCTTCTGCTACATCGAACCACTCACCAGAACCCTTTTTGCGATACTTAAAGCCACGCTTCTCTCCTGCTACACCCTCTGCGCTAACCCACGCCACGCCAGTCCAAGCATTTACATTCTTAAACTCAACGACAGTAGTTGTAGTTTCTACAAACATTCGCCATTGTTCTGTGCGTCCATGATATGTAACATCAAGATCTAAGCCATTGACGAAGTTCTTGAGTTTGGTAATATCGGGTGAATATGTAGTAATATCCGAAGGACCCAATTTTAACGAAGAAACCGTAATATTTCGGATATCCACCTTGCTTCCGACATAAGCCACAACTCTACGATGGATAGCATCTATCTCAGTGCTACCAACTTGCCCCTCTACGGTAAAGTAGCGTTCGATAGGTTGCTCAGTCACAATCCTCCATCCATAATCCTGATATATACTTACGACAAATGTTACATCCTTTGATAAATCATACACTGCGGAAGTATCAAAAGATGTAGTAGTTCTCGCATCCTCAAACGAGATGTTTTTAACTTTAACATTCTTTATATCGGTAGCCTCCGCGAGCGTAACATATATAGTCTGCTGCTCGGAATTTATCTCCACTTTTGAGGCTCCGTCAACTTCAAAAGCTGTAACACGAGGTACTATGACAGGTAGTGGTATATCATTTTTGATACACCCAGCTAAACTCACCAGAAGAATTATATATACAAAAAATCGTCTCATATCAACACCTTTTATTAAAGATGAATAGCCAATCCCATGCTTATATCCAAAATATCCAACTTAAAGTTTGCCTTCGAGAAGTTTCTTGTACCGACAACCTCTCCACCTTTAACATATTTGGTATTATTGTATGACACACCTCCAATACCCATCGAAACATGCATACTGATATTATTCATGGCAAAAACAACGATACCAGGATGGAGACTCAGCTTCACCTGAGAGGTCTTTGCATATGCATCTTTGGTCTGCGAGTTATACACAAAAGCGGTTTTACTATTTGTATATCCCAACATAAGATCGGAAAAAAGACCTATGCGTCCCTTATTATCCAATCCGATATATGAACGATGATAAGTAGCAACCTGATATGAGGTCAAATTAGCATGCAAATCTTCGACATGGAAATTCAAATCATCACTCAGGAAGTCCAAGTCGCCTTGCTCAATATTTCCTGACGCTGTCGAATACTGGAAACGCAAACCCACAGAGCGATTATCGCGATATGAGTATGCCACAAATGGGGCGATTTTGGTTATAGCTCCGTTGGCGTCAATGCTATTGAGCAACAACATATATTCACTATTACTGCTCGAGAGGCTGACATGTGAGATTTGCATACCTAACTGCACCTCGCCTTTAGGTATAATCAGGTATTGGGATAATCCTCTACGTTGTTTCAAACTATCCTTTGCCACGATCTCCGTTCCCAAGCGGATAGGCTCTCGCACATTCTTTCGTTTCTGAGCAAAACTATGTGTTGCGCCCAAAACACAAAGCCAGATTAGTATTATACTTAAAACTTTTCTCTTCATACTACTCCTGCTTTAAAAATAATACGATACACCAAAACCTATTGCCAGGATATTGACCTTGAAATTAATCTGCGTTGATGTACGCTCGCCCGTATCGACCTGATTATGCACCTGATCTACATGCGAATACTTCAATCCGAGCATACCGACATTAATCTCAACCGCCAAATGGTCATTCACAAACGCCATCATTCCAGGATTCAAACCCAACGAAACGTCACTCGACTTTTCATACGTTCCGATCAAACTTGTTCCATGATTATCAATCAATTTAGCTTGACCTGCGCCATACGAAAGTTGCAACTCATTGAACAAAGCAAATCGGCGCGAATTTCCCAATGGGATATAGTTTCGCCATACCGCCATAGCTGTAAAATCGTGGCTGAGCGAATAATAATCCTTGACATTTATTCCAATCTGATCGATATTCACCGATGCTGAATCCACCCTAAGCAGATTACGACCGTAGGCAAAGCGCATACCTAAGCCCATATTATCACGCACCATATAACAGAATGTCGGACTTACCGAAAAGCGGTATCCGTTGGAGTTTATATCCTCTATTATAAGGAATTGATAATCCTTATTACTGTGAGTCGAATATGCCACCGAGCCACCAACCATCCAAGTACCCTTCTCCACAAATGTAGAGGACTTTATATCGATGCCACGATCATAACGCTGTGCACGGGCGCAATACACGCCCGTGAAACACAACATCATAGTTATAAATATCAGTTTTCGCATTAAAAAAACTATCTACCCAAATCTGGGTTATTGATTACTCTTTACTTTACTGCAACGTTCTCATCGTAGATAAGTTCAACCTTATCTATCCACATCTTACTTTCTTTACCTCCTGCAAAATAATCTCCATACATACTTGCAGCACATGAGAAAATAATATGTGTAGGTGTTGTTTTTAGGTCATGATACTCAAGATTAATCGTAACCTCTTTCCATGTATTCCAATCTGTAGCAGAATCCGCCACACCATTTATTTTTGCAGTATAATTTGTGCCATCGGTAGTAATCTGCAAATCCGCATAAGCAATGGTTGCCGCATCAGTATTGAAATCCACAAACGTATTCGTATCTGTAGTATTAACAAGTACTGGACTCTCAGCTGTTCCACCATACTTAGCTGGTGTCCATGTACCGAGAGCTACTCGTATCTGGTTTATATCATAATCATTTGTAGTGAGTTCCTTACCTGCAGGACCACCAGCGGTAGTCACTTGAGCTGGAGCTCCTTTAACCCAGAATTTCACCTTAGACGGACGTCCGACAAATGGTCTTCCGAAATAAACAGTACCTCCTGAAGTTCCAATAACTTGTCCAAATTTTCCAGAAAAGAGATTACCCGCAGCAAACTTAACCATAGCCCAAGCCGACTGCAAACGAGCAGACTGGTTTCCATCTTTTTTATCCGCTGTATCTACATCACAAATCACAATTCCAAAATCTCCAGAACCAGCATTACCAGTGTCCCACCATTGTTCACCTGTATAATAGAATAAAGGATATGTACCACTTGTATTAACATCCTCGAAACTACCATTGGGGATTGTTGGAGCTACAGCTGTCGTAAAGTTCTTACCTGCAATAGGATCTGCCGCAGTATCGCTACCATTAGGATAAACAATCAATTGACACTCATACTCAGTCTCGGGCTCCAATCCTGCAATCACTTTAGCATATACGCCTTCGCTCTCCTCTATTGCAGCCTCAGCTCTGGTCCATGCACTATCGCCTACCTTACGATACTCAAAATAGACCTTGCTTCCATCATACTCAGCCTCATCCACATCAGCACGCAATGTGATATGACGTGCCCAAATATCATACTTCTTAGTAGTAGAGATACCTGTAGATGTAGGCACAAATGTTATTTGATCATTCTTCTCCGACAATGACTTATCAACCTGTACCACAAACTTCAATGTACCATCCTTCTCTACATACTTAAGCGACATCACATAACGCTTACCCTGCTCCACGGTAAATTTGCCACTGCTCTTAAATTCCGAGCCATCTTTATTCAATTTGCCTGCAAAATTCCACGTGAACTCTGGTTCAAAAGCATCATCTGCGATGATAAAATAGCCATCCTTACCACTATCGGCTGCCGCATATGTCAAAGTGTTGTTATCGTAACCTACAGTAAGACCATAGCCTGATTCAAATGCATCTGCCACACTCTGATCAAATGACACCTTAGTTACAACATTACAGATATTAGCTACAACCTCAACAGCTGAAGTTGACACAACATCGGCTGCTACTGCAAACTCTGCTGAGCCCTTATAGCTCTTACTATCGAATGACGCCAAAGCAGGAGTATCCTTTACTCGCTCACCTACATATACATCTATGCGATACTTATCTGTACCTGTAGTTGCTGGAAGATATACATATTCAGGAAGCTCTGAGTATTTATACTCTCGGATCAAACCCTCGAATGCAGGCTTATAGATCATAACCTTGGCATCGGCAATAATCTCATCATTTGTTGCGCGAGTCATCAACTGATCCTCTACGCCAATCTTAAATTTTACAGCACCTTCGTGCGCTGCGCCTTGCATAGCATCATCGCTGGCGCAGGAAACGGCAGAGAATAAAACACCTGCCATTGCTATTATTGAATATATCTTTCTCATAGTGTTTTATTCTTAAAGATTAGCATAATCAGGTACATACATTACGATTGTCACATCCTTTTTGCATCCCTTCTGATCAGTAACATTCATCACAAATGTATGCGTTCCAGGGAATGCCAAAATAGGCATTTGAGCTGCACTTAAATCAAAATCCACTTCAGTCTGACCAACCAACTCTGCTCCATGAGGGAATGGGATGATTCCAAAGATATTATTATTCTTCTCTGTTGGATTAACCAAATCCACAACATATCCACCCGCAGTCTCGTCATATTCACTAACAACGTTCAATGCTGCCTGGAAAGCCTCACTATCAGATGAGATAACCACACCAAACTTACGCACACCGTTAGGCACGTTAGCCTGCATGGTCAATGTCATATTCATCGTTGATGCATCTGTTGGATCTGACATTGCTGGGATTTCAATAGGCTGAGTAATATCATAACTACAAGTTGATACCAACTCTATACCACCATCTCCCTGTGGAGCATTTGGATCGGCACCATTGCTCTCAGTCTCTACGCCAGAGCCATCTACAGTCTCACTAAGCTCTGCATCGACAACATAACCATCAATATCGATAGAGAATGTAGCATTACCCTCCTTATCCTCAGTTAAGATAAACGTGATCTTACGCCACTGACGAGCCTTAACTCCAGTGATAGTATGAGTCATCTTCTGAGTCTTCTGAGTCTCAACACCATCCTCCTTTACCTTCATCACACCTGAGAAAGTAACCTCAAGTGAAACCTCCTGATCCTTAGGTACTGCGAAGAATCCAGCACTGCTATCATTCATTCCATAAGTCAGACTTGTAGTGTTTGCCAAAGATGTAACCACAGCCGATCCGCTCACGCATTTCTCTCTAAAATAGTCATTATAACCAACAGAAACTTTTACCTGCTTCCAAAGAGTACATACGATTGGCTCATCGATATTTGTATCCTGACCTGCTACAATTGTAAACTCATGCTCTGCGCCATATACCGCAGCGTCATCCGCCAATTCTGCATCTGGAATCTCGTCAGCCGATTGTACCACAAGAGTATAATTACCCGCAGGCAAAACAATACCGTTTTGCTTTACAGCTCCATATGTAGTATAATCTACTGGATTATTTTTATCCAAATCAACATTATTGCCGGCAGAATCCTTTACAAAAATCAGATATCCTGTTGGTGCTTCGGGCAAATCTGCAGTCTCTGTTGCTCTTGTATCTACATCCTCTGATACAACCAACTCCGCACCATCAAACGACAAGGTGCCGCAACCTGGAGCCAAATCTTTATAATGATATGGGTCTTTGCCGCACGATACAAGCATCAAAGCAGCCAACATCATCACTGAAAATAAACGTTTCATATTTTTTCTTGTCGTTATTAGTTATTCGTTTCACCGTTATTTTTGTATTGATCATCGTTCAGATCAATCTCACCATTCTCACCCAAAGGCACATCCACCAGATTCTCCTCATTGAGTGTGATTGTAAACTTCTTAACACCACCGACATTCTCTACATCGAACGTCAATGTATAGCAAGTTCTTGGATCAAGACTCTGAGTTAAGCTACCTGTAACATCTTTCGCATTAGCACCCTGCGCCTGCGAAGGAGTCAAGATGTAATTAATTGTAACATTGCTGGCTGTCACAAATGCACCTTGTGTTACATTATAATCATAAGTTACCTCAGTACTTGAGCCTTGTGACTTTGCTTTGACAGTAGCCGCCTTAAAATAATTTCGGAACATATCTGTGTAAGCCACCTTCAAGATAGAGTTCGAAAGTTTCACTGGGATTGCCACCGCATACTCCTTTGCCTCTACCACAGAGAAAGTAGTTGATCCTTCAAACGCAGGAGCTCCTGCTGGATAAAAGCCGACTTGATCCTTATCGTAAGTCGCTGTCACAGAATATGTACCAAGAGGAAGGGGAGTTTTAACATCCCATCCGCTCAACGCTCCTTTATACACCTCCTCATCATCACTATCCTTCAATTCGATAGTAAAATCAGCAGCTGACGGATTTTGATACGAAACCCCAAGCGCATCTGCAATGGATGTTTCACCCGCAGCTCTGACAATCACTCCTGCATTGAGTTGGTTATCAGTATCCAACGCAAATAACAACGTAGCATACCCCTTATCGCCGTAGTTGTAGTCATCGCTACTACAACCACTACCCGCAAGGATTGCCACAGCCAATGCCAAGATAGGTAATCTGTTTAATTTCATAGTTAATGATTTTTTAATTGTTTATTTATTTTGTTTTATCTACTTATCTCTCTTATTCACTTTCAATTCTGACTTTTATGTTGTCTAAATAAAGCCAGTGATTTTTGCTATTAGCGAGGTGATTTGTAGCCCCCGATGCAAGTGGTTCCCACGACAAGCGATGCTTGTTCGTACATGACTTTATAGTAAAATCCTTAATAGAATAATAACTATCTGGATATACATCATCTCCATACCCTGTCATATTCGAAGATGAGGATAGTGGCAGAGTAACGGCATTTTCAATATGCTGACCTCCTGTTTGTGAGCCAATTAGAGGTCTATACCACCAATATGCCTCAATCGGACCTTGCGTAGTAGTGTATCCATAGCTGAATGACATACAATCATCTCCGCTCTCTTCTGTTACCGCATTATAATCAAACTCAACGACAACATTAACTGAAGCACCATCCTTTAATCCTGAAATCGGAGCAGAATCAACTCGACCGTTATAGAATGCCCACGTTGTTTCGTTACGAGTTCTAATACGAATTGCTGTTCCCTTCTTACCCGATGTCTGACTTCCAGTCCAGCCTGAATAGAAGAATGTATCATTTATTGTTGTAGAACCCTTTCTTGTGGAGCTAACATTGCCTCCATAGAAATCATAACCGTTCAAACGACTAAAATCCTCAAAGAATAGGTATGGAACAGTAAGTGGAATCTCATATAATCCACTCTGTGCAATAATGGGCAAAGTAACCGCTTGACTCACCAGTGCATGTTCCGACTCGTAATCGACTGTAACGACCTGATTCGTAAGGACTGAGCGCAAGGCTGCAAATTGATTTTCAACATCCCAATCAGTCAAATCGACATCATAGGAACCACCCTCCTTGGCAAATTGCTCAATAGGTGTAATTGGAAGGACCTGAGAATTGCCATTTTCGTCCTTATAATTAATTCGAACGGCAATAATATCCTCTCCAAGATTGTTTCCGCTATACACAAATCTCAATATGCATGGGTCAACGACATTCGAACAATTCAAACCCACAGGTGTGATGTGTCCTGCCTTCATCTCACGACTATTGAATGATACCGCAACCGAAGAAGCCTTAGTCTGGGAATAGACTTTTGCGTTAAGTGTTCCTTGATAAGTACCAGGCATAATTGTAGCAAAAGCATAGTCGTATGCGACCTCTCCTGTCGAAGTGTCCGCCATAGATTTACCTATCGTCTGGGCAAGGTTGAGTGAGATTGTAGAAGATCCGTTAGCGGTCATTTTTAAGCCACCATCTCCACTTGAAACATCTGCTGTAACAGTTCCCGATATTGTACCACCCTCATTATTTGATGGCATGGTAAATACAATTCTCTCGATCTGCTCATCACCGAAACCCCAATGCGCTTGTGGTACATAAAAACGCAAAGCATGCACCAAATGACGCATACTTAGGTTGACGCCATCTTTTACGAGATAATCACCCTTAGACTCTTCGTCTGCGGGATCTTTAGGCGTAATCAGCATCTTCAACTCCTCACCTGAGCCTTGAGCAACCATAATATCTGCTCCGCCCGCGGCTTTGCCGTCTTGGGTAGATGGGATCGAGAATGTAGCGACAGTACCATTTACGCTTTGGGGATATGGATAGCACGCGTAATAGGTATATTGACCCTCAGTCATTGGGCTCGCTAAATCCGTAGCAAAATATGCCTTGGAACTATTTGCAGCACGAAACCAAAGACTAAATTTCTGATTTTGGAATATATAGGCTCCATTAGCATCCTTTGCCCATAGAGCAACCTTATCTTGAGGTGACCATGATACACTATGTCCATCTTCGTTAATCTGAGTACGAGTCTCGCTTTGAGAATCGCTCACCCAAAAGCCCACCTTGACTGGACCTTCATGTGGGCGTTCAGCCAAAGAGAGATCCTCGGTTGAACACGCTGCGGCAACGAGCAAAGTAATAACCAGTAATATATATCGCTTTATATGCATATTTTTTCACATCCTAACTGCGCAGAACAATACTATATCTACACTTTTACATTTTAACGATTGCAAAAATACGACAGCACCACGAAGTGGGGAAATTTTTTCAACGAACAATAAAATTTTTACCACGAATTTTCACCCCATGAAAAACGAAAACAGAGGAGTTGCCTTTTCAGACAAAACCTCTGTATAATGATGATTCTCAGCCGAGAATCTAATCTATTGCGATCTTGAAGATACACTTCTTTACCCAACCTTCGCCGAGCATTGGAGCATGACCATCTTCGGGATAAAGGATTGTGAACTGCCCCACCTTTAGGCTATAGAAACATTGTGGTACATCCGTAAAGAACTGCACATCTTTCTGCTCGTCAAAATCTACCTCTGCCTGCAAGCAATCGACCTTTTCGCTCCAGCCAAAAAGTTCCTCTTCGCCTTTGAGAAGCAGCTGAATGTCGATATAACGGCGGTGCAACTCCAAACGAGCCTCAGACTGAAGGCGCAGATCCAACTCCTGCACATTCACAAAAATATTATCTCCATCAATATCGTGGCGACCGCACTCCATTGATGCCAAATCGTGGCTCTTGATATAATCAAACACAGTCTTAAAACGTGGATGAAGTGACTCATACAGAGCCGAATTCTTCAAAGAATCGAGTATCATAATCTATTTGGGTTAATTGGTTTTTCCATTATAGCGCAATCTGACAAAAACAGGATGGTGATCCGAATACTTCACCGAATCCACAACCTCATAAGAGAGTGGTTCAAACTCATCGGAGCAAAGCACATAGTCGATTCTCAACATCCCGAAAAAGCCTTTAAAAGTGTGTGAGAATCCTCGCCCCACCTCGCGAAAGGCATCTTTTAGTCCCTTGCTCATATTTCGATAGGTATATGAAACGGGCGTATCGTTAAAATCGCCACACACAATCACAGGATATGGAGAAGAATCTATCAGCACCTTAAGAGAATCAACCTGTGCGGCACGCAGTTTATTATTGGCACTCAGGCGATCCACAACGCTACGCAACTCTGATCTCTCTTCATCGGCGATATACTCATGATTCTCGATATAGGCTATATCTTCGTGCTGAATCGTTGCCGACTGCAGATGGTTATTAAAAACTCGGATGGTATCATCCTTAACGACCAAATCAACCCACAGAAAATTCTTGACAGAATCCACCCTATGAGCATTGATAATCGGATATTTACTATATACAGCAGGACTAAGGTCAACCCTCGAAAGTGATTTGGGCATAGGCTTAAGTGGCTTCAATAGAGAGTCCGCCAATTCGCTGAATCCCATCTCCTGAAAACACAGAATATCGGGATTTGCAGCCTTGACAAACATGACAATCGAATCCAAACGGCGCGCACCATCATCATTGATAAAACTACGCACATTATAGCTCATGATCTTCAGAGCCGAACGCTCATAACTCTTTTCGCCGTAACTTCGGCTAACCTCTATTTTATAGAAAGTCGATAATCCTCCCAGACCAAAGAGCGATATAAGAACCATAGGCACAGCTAACCACAATCGCCACCTAACGATCCAATATAGCGTCATTACAGCCTGAGCCACATATACAAATGGAGCCACATGACCCACCGTTGACAGAAAACCATGATTACGGGGATCTATCGTTGGCACAAAAAGCGTCAAGACAAAAGCCGCAACAACAACCATGCTCACCAACAGCATCACCGCATCGAGCAATATCCCGACAAACGAGCGAGACTTCTTTTTGCGCTCACCACCAGAAGAGTATGTAGTACTATAATACTCAGCCATCGCTTAGAAGAATATTTTACGATTTTTGCGCCACCACAAAAGCAATCCCAAGCCCCAAAGCATACCTCCCAAGTGGGCAAAATGAGCCACTCCTGCCTGATATCCCGATACTCCGAAGAACAACTCCAACAAACCATATATCAAGACAAACCACTTTGCCTTCATAGCAATAGGTGGGAAGATAAGCATAATCACATTGTTAGGATGCAACACTCCGAAAGCCAGCAACAAACCATACACCGCACCCGAGGCTCCAACGGTAGGGATCTGCAACAGATACCTCGCACCCATAACGCCATTAGCATCTACTGCATGCATATATTCAGCATATCCTACGCCCAACTGCAAAAGTGCAGCTCCTATACCACATACCATGTAGTATGTCAGGAATCGCTGCGAGCCAAGTTCAAACTCCAGCGTACGACCAAACATCCACAGGGCAAACATATTGAAGAAGAGATGCGACACACCACCATGCAGGAACATATAGGTAAAGACCTGATAGCTATGGAAAAATGGGCTCTCGATATTAAACAGGGCGAATCTTGCGATAATATCATCACCAAAAGGCAATAACGTAGTAGCCAACAATGCAACACAGTTGGCTATGATCAGATTCTTGACCACGGGAGGTGTCATATTTCGTTGTATATACATATTTTCTTTTTTTATAAATCCATTGAGCTGCAATCTATTCCCACAACTGAGCGAGAAGATAGATTGTCGCCCCACATCTTTTAACTAAGCTTCGATTTTATATCATCTTGAGTAAGTTCTACCATTATGGGCTTACCCGATGGAGAGAAGCTATAATTCTCACATCCGCACAAAGAATCGAGCAACTGTAAAGTCTCCTCCTTGGTTAGGCTGCGGAGCATTATGGCAGAACCTCTGCGAGCCATCACCTGAGCCATACGAGAATGTAAATGCTGCCCCAAATCGGCTTTTGACTCAACCTCTCGCAACAACTCATAGATGAGTTTATCTGCCTGCTCTCCCATCACCGAAGATGGTATGCCACGAAGTTCCACGCGTCCCTCGCCTTGCAATTCCAGATCGAATCCCAAAGCCAAAAACTCAACCTCGTTCTCACTTAGCAAATCATAATCCTCCAGCGACAAAATCAGTTGTTCGGGGAACAGCAACTGCTGACAAGCCGATGAGCCACTACTTAACATCGCCATATACCCATCATAGAGGATTCTCTCTTTAGCTCTCCTTAGATCAATGATCATGCTTCGTGCGCCACTGACAGCAACGGCATAACCTCCCGTCAGAGGCAATACCTCATCAAACGACAGGCTCTGCTCATGCGCTATCTCTTGTTGAATCGAAGAAGGAATAAACTCCAAAGAGCTCTCGCCTTCACCCTCATCTGCCAAATTTCCCAAATCGAATCCGCCCGAAGGTATATCTATATACTCCTGCTCGCTCGGAACAGCGGGTTGCATCGCAACCGAGTCTGAAAATTCACTCTTAAGCGAAAATTCCGACCATGGCATATCTTTTAATGTAGATTCCGCCGCGACCTCCACAACACCCATATCCGATGGATCGAAACGCGCTGGTATATCCTTATATGTCGCAGAAGATGATCTGCCGCCCGAAGGTTTACTATCAGCCACAGGCTCTACAAATTCAGCATCCGCATTTTCCGCGCCATCCGCATAACCCTCATTGAAAGGATTGTAACCCTCGATTGAGGCTACAGCAGGCTCTGAGTAGAATACTCGACCATTATCCATGACAGGAATCTCCACCTCGGGCTTCTCGAAATCCATCATACCCAAACTTCCACTCTTTGCCAAGGTACTACGTACAGCGGCGTTTACAATCTGATTCACATCCTCAGAATCAGCAAACTTTACCTCGGTCTTATGTGGAGAGACATTAACATCCACCCTCTCAGGATCGACCGTCAGATATAGGAAGTATGAAGGAGAACAATTCTCTGGGATCAACTTCTCATAGGCACGCATAATCGAACGATAGAGCTGCGGAGAACGGAAATAACGCCCATTGACAAAGAGATATTGCTCGGCGTTTTTCTGCTTGGCTGCCGCAGGGCGACCAACATAACCCTTCACCTTGACGATGGTGGTATCAACATCGACCTCCAGAAGATTGGTCTTGATATGGCGACCTACCACATCTATAATACGCTCCGAGAGTGAACCTACAGGGAGTGTAATGATTGGCATATCGTTCGACATCAGCTCGCATCTAACCTGCGGATTACATAGTGCCACACGTCTGAACTCCTTTTTAATATCTGTAACTATACGGCTTCTGTCACCATTGAATTTGCGGCGTGCAGGAGCTGTATAGAAAAGGTTACGCACAAAGAACTGCGAACCGACAGGGCACATTGTAGGAGTTTGCGATATGAACTCGCCTCCATTTACGATAGTCACCGTACCCACCTCATCTTCCGCCTGACGAGTACGCAACTCAACCTGCGCGACAGCAGCTATTGATGCCAAAGCCTCACCTCTAAAGCCAAAAGTCTGCAATCGATAGACATCTTCGAAAGATGAGATTTTACTCGTAGCGTGTCTATCGAATGCCATGCGGGCATCCATCGGAGACATTCCGCATCCGTCATCAATGATCTGGATCAGTTCCAGACCTGCATTACGGAAGTTGACTGTCACCGACCTTGCACCTGCATCTATGGCATTCTCCATCATCTCTTTAACCACAGATGAGGGGTTGTCCACCACCTCTCCTGCAGCGATCTGATTAGCCACAATTTCGGGTAAAAGTCTTATTTTATTCTCCATCTATCTTAAACTCTGCGAACCTTGAATCAAACTACTCCAGCTCGATATCCTCAATAATAAGCTCATCGCCCTCCTGATAATCGTTTGGCACGATGATAAGTGGAGCTTCGGGGTTAAATGCTTCGATCTCTCGCTCCGCCTGAGTCGGCACTGTACCATGCTGTTTACCAGCCAACGAAAAGACCTCCAGCAGTGAGTTTCCCAACCACATCAGAGCCAAAATCAACGCAACCAGACCAAGCATTTTGATATAACGTGCAGCACGGTTTGATCTTATGCGCTTAGATTTCGCTGCCTCGCGTGCTTCACGCTTGGCACGGATCAAATCCCCAGGTTTACGCTCTCGCTCGCTTTCATCCAAACGGCGACCTGTCATTTCCTGACGGCGTTGCTCACGAGCCTCTTTCACTGGATCGTAATATCGTGGAGTATATTTAAATTCGTTTGCGTGACGCTTATGTGGTGAAAAAAATGACATAACAATGGTTTTTATCGTTCTAAATTTTATCTGAAGAAGTTCTTCATTCTCTCAAATATATTCTGCTTCTCAGCACTCTCAGCCTCCTTGAAATGTGGTTGCTCAGAGAGTTCCTCCACCAATTTACGCTCCTTAGAATTAAGCGAATCGGGGATAGTAATATCTACCACAATCAGAATATCACCACGACCATAGCCGTTGACATCTGGCAGTCCCTTGCCTCTTAGGCGGAATACCTTACCTGCATGAGTACCTGCAGGAATCTTGATCTTAGCTCGTCCATCTATTGTCGGAACTTCAACCTCGCCACCCAAGATACAGGTGGTAACAGTAAGATTCAGATTGTGGATCAAATCATTACCATCGCGGATAAGCTCTGGGTTATGCTCCTCCTCGATCATAACCAACAAATCGCCTGCAATACCGCCCTGACGAGCAGCATTACCCTTGCCCGATACGGTCACAGCCATACCCTCGCCTACTCCAGCTGGAATCTTGATCTCAACAACCTCCTCGCCTCGTACTACGCCTTCTCCTCCACACTTGTCGCACTTAGCGGTAATAACCTTACCCGAGCCACCGCATGTAGGACATACACCCTGAGTCTGCATACGACCAAAGAAGGTATTCTCCACACGTGTCACATAGCCCGATCCGTTACATGTAGAACAAGTTGCATACGAAGATGAATCCTTAGCACCTGTACCACCACACTTATCGCAAGCAATGGTCTTATTGATCTTAAGTTTCTTGGTAGTACCGTTGGCGATCTCGCTCAGTGTAAGTTTCACCTTAACTCTGATATCAGAGCCTCGGCTAACTCGCGCACCACCGCGTGCACCACCACCAAAGCCACCAAAATGACCTCCGAAGATATCACCAAACTGAGAGAAGATATCCTCCATGGAGAATCCGCCGAAGCCACCTCCACCGAAACCACCTCCCGCAGCTCCACTCATGCCTGCATGACCAAATTGATCGTAACGAGCACGCTTATCCTGATTAGACAACACATCGTAAGCCTCGGCTGCCTCCTTAAACTTCTCCTCAGCCTCCTTATCACCAGGATTCTTATCTGGGTGATATTTGATCGCAGCCTTACGATATGCCTTCTTTATCTCATCGGCATTGGCATTGCGGGCAACGCCTAACACCTCATAATAATCTCTTTTCTCTGCCATTTTTGCAAATGTTTTACCCTCTTACAACATCCCAATTATTCGCCTACAACGACCTTAGCATAACGAAGTACCTTCTCGCCCAACATATATCCACGTTGTACAACGTCAATTACCAAGCCTTTCTTATCTTCGCCTGCAGCAAAACGTGCCACCGCCTCATGGAAATCGGGATTAAACTCCTTATCCTGAGCCTCAATCTCAGTCACATTCTTCTGACGCAAAGCCTCCTCGAACTTCTGCAACACGAGTTTCTCACCCTCTCTCAAGGCTGAGATATCCTCGCTCTTTTCTGAAGCCGACACGGCGCGATACATATCATCCAAAACCGAGAGCATCGACTTAATCACATCCGATCCGCCGCTTGCAACCAAATCCATCTTCTCGCGCAACGTGCGCTTGCGGTAATTATCGAACTCTGCCTGCAAACGCATATATTTATCTCGCCATACAGCAATTACCTCCTCTGGAGTAGGTTCCGAGCCTTCTGCCACAGTGTCAGGCTCTGACTCAGTGCCTTCTGCCATATTGTCACCATTGTCACACTGCGCATTCTGCTCAGCTGCATCCTGAGCGAGCTCTTCATCCATCTTAACTTCCTGATCCTTAACTTTATTCTCTGTCATATCTAAATGTTTTATTATTCTCTATACTTATTATTTCGCAAATAATATGCCCCGATACTATCCGATGATAAATATGGTCGGACGCTTGGCAATATCGGGTATCGATGACCTACGCCATGAAGCTACGGTGCGAGTCACTATAATCTCCTCAGGTGAGGTAATGTCACAAGCTATGGTCAACTTGGTCTCTGCGCCACAAACGGCGAGCAACTGCTCGGCAAGTTTCACATTACGATATGGAGCTTCGATAAAAATCTGAGACTGACGCTCCTGAAAGGCTCTGCGCTCCAGACTCTTGATAGCTTTGGCGCGCTCGGCAGGTTTTACGGGCAGATAACCATTGAAAGCAAAAGATTGACCATTGAGTCCCGATGCCATCATCGCAAGCAAAATCGAAGAGGGTCCCACCAACGGTATAACCCTAATACCTTTACGATGACATGCCTCGACAACCAATGCCCCAGGATCTGCCACCCCGGGGACTCCTGCTTCGGAGATCACACCCGCTGAACGTCCCTCCAGAATCGGCTTAATCATCGCCTCTACGGCTGCTCCAGCCACGGTATGTTCATTTAGCTCAACAAACTCCAACTCGTCTATCTTACGGCTTATACCTGCTTTGGAGAGGAATCGGCGTGCCGAACGCACATTCTCGACTATGAAGTAATCCAACTCATCTATCACACGTCCATTCGCCTGCGGCACTACATCATATACCGCCGTAGAGTCCGAAATAGGACATGGAATCATATATAGTTTACCCTTTTCTGCCATTATTCTCTCACATATATTCGTTTAACACGTGCCGAAATCGAGGTCATAATCTCATAAGATATTGTACCCAGCTTCTGAGCCATATCTTCCAATGTATTGCCCTTGGCGGGTGAGAATATCACCACCTGATCACCCTCCTTGACACCCTCGACATCTGTCACATCTATCATGCAGCTATCCATACATATTCTACCCACGATAGGCGACTTATGACCTGCCACAAGCATCGACCACACACCTCCACTCAGGTGGCGATCCAGACCATCGGCATAACCAACAGGGATTGTGGCAATAAGACTATCACGCTTCAAGACCTCACTGCGACCATATCCGATAGCTTCACCAGCCTTGCGACTACGGATCTGCACTATACGGCTCTTAAGCGTGGCTACGGGTTGCAGTTCATCATTATGAGAATAACCATAGCCATAAAGTCCCAAGCCCAGACGGCACATATCGAATTTGGCTTCGGGGAAACGCTCAATGGCAGCCGAATTAGCTGTATGGCGTATAATATTATATGGTAAAGCCTCCGAAATTCGGCTACTCATACGATCAAACAACGCTATCTGAGAGCGAGTGAAGTCATCCTGCGCAGGGTCATCGGCACACGAAAGATGAGCAAAGACGGAAGCTACCTTGATAGCTCGACAAGCCTTCACCTCGGCGATAAGTTCCGAGAGCTCCTCCTCGACAAAGCCCAGACGATGCATACCTGTATCTAATTTAAGGTGTATTGGATAGCCATATACCCCATAACGCTCCACCGAGCCAACAAAATCCCGCAACGAGTGGAACGAATAGATCTCAGGCTCAAGCGAATAGCTGATCATCTTATCAAAACTTCCCGAATCGGCATTCAACACCACGATTGGCATCTTCACTCCCTTCTCACGCAGCGTAATGCCCTCATCGGCAAAGGCTACAGCCAAGTAATTTACGCCAAGTCGCTGCATATGCTGAGCCACCTCGATATCGCCTGCTCCATAGCTATGCGCTTTGACCATAGCGACCAAGCGATGATTCATCGGCAAGAACTTGCGGAAATATCCTACATTATGAGTCATGGCATCGAGATTGACCTCAAGCACTGTGGTGTGACTCTTAAGTTCAAGCATATGACACACTCGCTCAAAATGCGACTCACGATTACCCTTCAGCAGAATAGTTCTTCCACAAATATCCTCATTCAGCACCGAGAGCATCAACTCCTGAGTATCTCGATAGAGACTCTTGCGACATTTGAATCTATCGGCATATCGTGTAATTTTCTGCCCCACGGCAATAAGATGATCCACACCTGCATGCTCCACAAGGCTTGCAACCCTCTCATATAGTTGCTCCTCCGCCATACCACTCTGCAAAATATCAGAGATGACGGCAATGGTCTTACCACCCAACGATACGCTACGCAAGGTATCGAGCGCAAGCGCAAGTGAGTTTATATCAGTATTATACGAGTCGTTAATTATAGTAGAACCTTCGATACCCTCCTTAACTTCCAGACGCATAGCTACATTTGCAGACCAATGATGCAGATCTTTATACCCCAAGCTATGCCCCAACGCCATGACTAGTTGCGCATCTTCTCTCAGAGCATCGTTATATAACGTCATAGAAGTGATATTCTCCTCAGCGGCATCGACCTTATCGCACGAGAGCGACTCCACAGCCTGAGCAATCTGCGGATAATCGCTATGGTATATTATGCAGCGAGCATTCTGTGCGAGGATTAATTTCTCGGCGAGCTTTTCTTCAATAGAATTAAAATTACTCTGATGAGCATCTCCTATGGTGGTCATCACCACCACATCGGGACGAATCATCTTCTCCAAGCGAGCCATCTCGCCCCTCTGAGATATTCCAGCTTCGATAAGAGCTATATCCTCATCGCCCTCAATCATCAAGAGCGACAACGCTACGCCCAACTGCGAATTATAGCTCATCGGCGATACCGCCAATTTGACACTCTCGGGCAAGGACCTTGCAATCCACTCCTTGACTACGGTCTTTCCGTTAGATCCCGCAATGGCTACTACCGTTCCACCGAAACGCGCTCTATGTGCCTCAGCCAAACTCTGCAAAGCATCAATAGATCGTCCCACCTCAACATACCCTGCATCCGCAGGCATCGTTTCGGCATCGTAACGCTCCACCATAAAGGCTCTCAGTCCCATGCGATACATATCCATCAGATAGGCATGTGAGTCATGATTCACCCCACACATTGCCACAAACATAGCTCCATCTGAAAAGACCGCGCTGCGCGAGTCTGTAACCACATCTCGCACCTCAAGATCTTCGCCATGAAGCGTTCCTTGGCATATAGCCGCTATTTCCGACAGATAATATTTCATCTATATATTATTTACTTTCGCCAAAATTACTGATTACGGAATCTTACAACCGTAATTCCTGCGCCACCACGATCCGCATGCTCATCCTTGGCAGACTCCACCTCTGGAATACTCCTCAAATATCGGCGAATCTCCTGCTGCAATGCACCCGTACCCTTACCATGAAGGATAGTAACGCCACCCACTCCTACCATAAGGGCGTCATCAATGAGATCTTGCACGACCTCCAGAGCCTCGACAGCTCGCATTCCTCTGACATCAACACTATCCTTGAAGTTGAGTTTACGGGTAGAGATATCAACCGAAAGAACGGTACGCGCTGTGGTTGGACGTATCGACTTTTTATACTCGGCATTAGAGACAACCTCCAGCTTTGAGACATCAACCATAGTTAGAATCTGACCAAAAGCCACCTGAGCCTTCTTGCCCTTGATGCTTTGAACCACTCCAATTACCTCTTGACCAGCAATTTTGACCTTAGAATCTACCGTAACTTCAGCCTTCGCGGGCTGAGGTACAGAAGCCAAGGGCTGAGCTGTAGTCTCTGCTCCACCCTTGCGCTTATTCTCTTCGCGGCGAGCCTTGCGGCGGCGAAGGCGCTCCATCTGGCGATCCACATCCTCGTTACTGAATGCCGATTCCTCGACACTTGTCACTGCGGTCTTAAAATCATCCAACTCGCGGCGAGCCAAACGAGTGAGCTCCTTCTCTGCCTGAGCCTCCTTGATGGTACGGATAGTATTTTCAATCTGACGATTGGCATCCAAAATAAGTTGCTGAGCCTCCTGCTTGGCCTTCGAGATAATCTCCTTGCGCTCCTCCTTGATGCGAAAGAGCTGCTCCTCGTAACTTGATTCCAACTCTTCGACCTTGCGGTCTGTCTGACGGATACGATCTCGCTTCTGAGACCAATAACGTCTATCGCGTGCAATCTCACGCAACTGACGCTCCAGATTGATATGATCACTACCAGCCTTGTCGCTCGCCACACGGATAATATCCTCTGGTAACCCGATTTTACGGGCAATCTCTATGGCAAACGAGCTACCTGGCTTACCCTGCTCCAATTTAAAGAGCGGACGAATGTTCTGCACATCGAACATCATGGCTCCGTTGGCAATACCATCGGCACCTGTGGCGTAGTATTTAATGTTAGAGTAGTGGGTGGTGATTACGCCATAACAACCTCTCTGAAGCAGACGCTCCAAAATTGCTTCGGCAATAGCACCTCCAATAACAGGCTCAGTACCAGATCCAAACTCATCTATCAAGACAAGCGTATGCTCCGATGCCGCCTGCAACATACTCTTCATATTCATCAAATGAGATGAGTAGGTTGACAAATCGTTATCCATCGACTGCTCATCTCCTATATCTATACATATACTCTCGAAGATAGGCAACTCGCTATTCTCGCCTGCCGAAACAGGGAATCCGCACTGAAACATATATTGCACAATGCCTGTAGTCTTCAAGCAGACTGATTTTCCACCTGCATTAGGTCCCGAGATAACCAAGATATGCTTCTGCTTGTCGAGTTGCATATCGAGTGGAACCAATTCCTTATTTTCTCGTTTAAGGGTCTGAGCCAAAAGCGGATGGAAAGCATTACGCAAAACCAGACGGTCATCGGTAGAGATAATTGGCTTGCCAGCCTTATTCTCTATCGCCCAGCGAGCTTTTGCCCTCACGGCATCCATCTCCGAAAGATACTCCCCTGCCGAAGCGATAGGCTCGGCATCGGGACGGAGTGACTCGGTAAACTCGGTCAGCAGGCGCACGATCTCTCTACGCTCGGCATATTCCAGCTCCTTGAGCGCATTATTTAGCTCAACAACCTCCACAGGCTCCACATAGAAGGTCTTACCCGTAGCCGACTCATCATGGATAAAACCATTGAGCTTACGCTTATTACCTGCCGACACAGGAATCACGGCTCGACCTTCGCGGATCGAGATCATTGCATCTGGATCGACTATACCAGCACGCTTGGCATTATTGAGAACTTGTTGCAGACGTTTAGACACCTGCCCCTCATGCTCGCGAATAGCTCGGCGAATGGAGAGCAATTCATGGGATGCAGAGTCTCGGATGTTACCCTCATCATCAAGCAATTGATTAATGCGGCGTATAATATCGGGGAATACACAAACCCTCTCGCTACGCGCCCTCAGGCGTGGATACTGCTCCACGGATCGGCTGGTAAAGAACCCGACCATGTTACCCACTGCAGTCAATGCAAAACGAAGCGTAGATAACTCCTCCGAGGTAAGAAATGCCCCTTCAACCCCAATTTTGGAGATAATATGCTCCATATCGGGGTACTCATCTTTGGGAGCATCGCTCTCGAGCATCAGAATCACTCGCATCTCATCGGCAATATCCTGCTTCAGTGCAATCTCTGACGCCGAAGTAGAAAACCTCTCGCCCAAGATAATCTCCCGACCCGCCTGCATACTACACAGAGAGGCGACCTGCTCTCGCAGGCGGTCAAAACCTATCTTTTGTTCAAAATTGGCGGGGTATATCATTTTCCAACAAACAATCTATTTGTTAATCTATTTCATCTGCTTTTTTGCCAACTCTGCCTCACGCTCGGCAGCCTCATCAGCACGTTTGATAGCACGTTTCTCAGCCTTAGCCTTGGCTTTAGCCACCTTTTGCTCAGGATTTTTACCTCCGAAAACAGAGACCTGAACATAACGCGAAGGATTCGCCTTCAGATCCTCAAGCAACACCGAGAGATTATTGCTTGCCGAAGCAAGATTATCGTAGAGCTGAGCATCGTTAAGCAACTTACCAACACTACCATTCTCATCCTTAACAGCAGTTAAAACTCCATTCAGATTATTAACCACACCCTCGATCTCGGTCACAAGATTTGACTCAGCCAACTTACCAGAGAAGGCACTCATATTGTCGATAATAGCGTCAACCTCATCGGAATTCTCACCCAAAGCCTTAGAGAACTCGCTGAGCGAAGCAAAAGCCTGCTCAAGGTGTTGTTTCTCTTTGGCGAGCATAGAGTTAACATTACCCGTAACACCATCGACATTGGTCATGATATGAGTGATGGTCTCGGTATTCTGAGCCATCAGACCATTGATACCATCAAGTGTAACTGCCAGATTATCCATAATACCCTTAACCTTCTCCAAAAGGCTTGTAAGCTCGGTCGATGCCATATCCATCAGATCCACGCTCTCCTTTGACTGGATGGTGCCTTTGTTGGGAGTAAACTCCGAAGATGAGCCATAGATAATTTTTACGGCCTTACCACCCATGAGTCCATCGCTGAAAATCTCAGCCTTAGAGTCGGTAGGGATACGATATTGCTTATCTACCGAGAGTGTAAGCTCCACACCCTTAGAGGGATCCTCATTGAGCTTTACGTCCAACACAGAACCCACCTTAACGCCCGAAATCATAACGTGTGATGCTGGTTGGATACCTCCCACCTGAGTATAATACGCATAGTAAGTATAACTGTTACTAAAAATCTCTGCACCCTTGAGCATTCGCGCCACGCCCCAACCAACGAGCAGTACCGCCAATGCAAACAAACCTACTTTAATCTCTTTTTTCATATATCTTCAACTTTAATTACTTAACAATTTTACCTTGCGAATATCGTACAACAAAAGCATCTTTGAATGAGCGTTTTACAGCCGCCAACTGCTGCGAAGCTTCACTTCGCGAAGAGAATGAGCCATAGCAGTATTTATATTTCAGCACTCCTCCGCCAATATAACAATTGACCTTACCGCGATAGCCTTTAAACTGAGAATCAGTCGTTTTCACCTGTTTATCTGATGCCAATATCTGGATAGTATAACCCGAATCGCTAACCTCCGCCTGACGCTCCTGGTTTTGAGCTACAACAGTTTTAGGCTCTTGAGTCTTCGCCTCTTGCATTGTCTCGCGAGTATTTTCTTGAGCCTTTGTCTTTTCCTCAGGCTTTAACTCCTCAGGCTGATTCTCCACCGTAACCTGAGCATCATCCTCTTCGGCAAGGGTAACATCTTCTCCTGCAGAGAGGCGATTGATATATCCAACATACTCCTTAACCGCATTACAAAGCATACGGGCGAGTTCATTCTGTCCCTTTTCAGAGTTCATATATGCCAACTCCTTAGCATTGGACATAAATCCCAGCTCGGTAAGCACACTCGGCATATCGGTTGCATAAAGCACTTTGAGAAGCTGACGCTTGACCTTGCGATCTTTACGACCACCCTTGACATAATGCTTCTGCATGATTCGAGCCATCATCTCGCTATACTCACCGTAGGTGAATTGCAGATTCTGGATATATGCTCTAACCATTGCAGCCGTATTTTCGTCCGACATATCAATAAGCTCATCCTTATTGGCATTATACAAAGTATCTTCGTTATATCGGGTCTCCTTTTCGCTCTCACCCATGATGATAGTCTCGGCTCCCATCACTGAGGTCGCCTTAGGTGCAGCATTGGCATGGATCGAGATAAAGAAGTCTCCACCTGCTTTGTTGGCTATATTGGCACGTGCCGAGAGATCCTCGTTCAAGGTTTTGCCCAAAGCCTTATCGGTAGTTCTCGTATAAACAACCTTTACCGCGGGGAGTTCCTTCTCAATGAGCGCGCCTAATTTTAGTGCAACCTTGAGATTGATATCCTTCTCCTTAACGCCCTTATAGCTCGCCCCAGGGAAACTGCTACCGCCATGACCAGCGTCAATAACTATCACCTTGACACCAGCACCTTGAGCAAAAGATTCCTCAGCCAAAAACATAAAAGAAAAGGCTGCCAATATGATGCAGAAAAAATGTTTCATACAAAAACTCGCCTCTGATTAGCGATAATACATAAAAAATAGTTATATTTGTCGGTTAAAAATCCTCTACAAGAAAGCCCCCAAAGGCTTATGTGAGGCGGTTTTGCCGACTTGTCGGCAAAGGTACAAAAAATTATTGACATTTTGGGTATTTTTAGGACTAAATATCTACTTTCGGTAGCAGTTATACTGCTCTTTGTGCAATTCGTATTCGGATCTGTGCCGACTTTGCTTGCGCCTAATCCTTCGGTTGGAACAAGTGAGCAAAATCAGCAAGATTCGACACGCAATCGCCGCAGGGAGCTTCGACAAGCTCAGAGACAGAATTCTCAAAGAGAGACCGTGCAGGCTGACACTCTGGAGATTCAGGTTGACACAACCGAGCAGACTCCCAAGAAGGCAAGTCTAAACAAGATCATTTCAGGTAAAGCGAAAGACTCGCTCTACTACGATATGCGCAACAAGAAGGTCTATATGTACGAAGAGAGTCAGGTGACTTACGACAACATGACTCTCTCGGCAGATTTTGTCAATATAGATCTGGATAAGAAAAACATCTATGCCTTCGGTAAAGCCGACACGGTGGATGGCGTGGCAACCGTAACTCGTCCTTCGTTTACCCAATCGGGAAGCACGCTGAACATGGATACCATCACCTACAACATTGAGAGCCAGCGTGCCAAAATCAAGGGTATCGCGACTCAGCAGGGTGACGGTTGGCTCATTAGCCACGATGTAAAGAAAATGGAGGACAACTCGATTAACATGATTGACGGTATGTACACCACCTGCGATCAGACCGAGAATCCCCACTTCTACTACTACATCTCCAAAGGTAAGGTCATAACAGGTGATAAGGGTAAAATCATCATGGGTCCTGGACACTTGGTATTCGAGGAGGTTGATATCCCATTCTTGGGACTCCCCGAAGGATTCTTCCCGCTGAGTTCTGGTCCAAAATCGGGTATTTTGATGCCATCGTACGGAGAGGAGGCTCGCCGAGGATTCTACCTCAGAGACTTGGGTTACTACTTCTCGCTGAGCGATCATATGGACTTGGCGCTAACGGGAGGATTCTACACTCTCGGCTCTTGGGAGGTGGGTGCTGCATCGAGATATATCAAGCGTTACAAATATTCGGGTAATCTGAATTTCAAGTATGCGAGCATCCGTACAGGAGACAAGGGCGATCCCGACTTTATCAAGCAGAACACCTATAACCTGCAATGGTCTCACACTCAGGATCCAAAAGCCAATCCTGGATCTACATTCTCGGCTTCGGTAAATCTGGCATCAAGCGGATACAGCAAATACTCGGCAACCAATCTCAACGATATGCTTGCCACACAGACCAACTCTTCGATCTCATATTCGAAGAATTGGGCAGGAACACCATTCTCGCTCTCGATGAGCATGGCTGTTTCGCAGAACTCACAGACGGAGGCTATCTCGGCAACATTACCTAACGTATCATTCAATGTCTCGAAATTCTTCCCTCTCAAGCGCAAGGTCAAGAAGGGTGAAGATCGTTGGTATGAGCGCATCTCGATGAATTACTCAGCTAAGATGACCAACTCGATAAATGCCAAGGAGAGTGAAATTTTCTCTAAAGAGACTATTAAGAACATGAAGAACGGAGTGCAGCACACCATTCCGTTGCAAGCCTCATTCAACCTGCTGAACTACATAAACGTCACCCCTAATGCCAATTATACGGAGCGATGGTATTTCAAGAAGCAGGAGAAACAATGGAACAATGAGACAGGACAGGTGGAGACGCTCGATCCTGAATATGGATTCTACCGACTTTACAACTACAACGCTGGAATATCACTTTCGACCATAATTTATGGACAGTGGCAGGTTAGAGAGAAGTATAAGAAGATGAAGCTGCAGGCTCTGCGTCACACCGTCACACCATCGATAAGTTTTGCTTATGCGCCTGACTTCAGCAAGCAGAAATATGGATATTACCAAACTATCCAGAGCGATACCACAGGTCGTACAATGACCTATTCGCCATTCACAGGAGGCACATACGGAGTGCCTTCGAGTGGTAAGAATATGGCTATGACATTTAACCTCTCGCAAAGTCTGGAGGCAAAGGTGCGTAGCGACAGAGACTCAACTGGAATAAAGAAGGTAAAAATCATTGACGATTTGAGCATTGGCGGATCATACAACTTCCTTGCCGACTCAATGAAGCTCTCTACACTCAGTATCTCACTCCGCTCTACCATCACCAAAAAGATCGGACTCAACCTGCGCACAACACTCGACCCTTATGAGGTAACGCCCGAGGGTAAGAGATACGATAAGCTCACATGGAGTCGAGGTAATCTGGGACGCATAATGAATGCAGGTTGGAGTTTTGGATACACCTTCCAATCAAGAGACTCCTCGACACCTGCTATCAACGACATAAATAGTATTCCGCCAGAGTACGCCAACCCATTCTTCGATCCTTACGGAACGATGAACCCTGCTCTGCGCAGACAATATATGTCACAAGCATATTACGACTTCTCGTTGCCGTGGAACTTAGGATTTAACTACAACGTAAATTACAATCTTACGTACGTTAACAACGGCACAACGGGTATAAAACGTAACGTCACGCAGACAATCGGATTTAACGGAAGTATCACCTTCTCGAAGAAGATGTCGGCAACGGTTTCGGGAGGTTTTGATATAACACAACGTAAATTGACAGCCTCTTCGATCAACATCACACGTGATCTGCACTGCTGGCAGATGTCATTCTCGTGGATTCCGTTCGGATACTACAAAAGTTGGAATTTCCACATAGGCGTTAAGGCTTCTTCGTTGCAAGATTTGAAGTACGAGAAGAGTCAGTCGATGTACGACAACTATTATTAAAAAGGTGTTTACACACTCTATGACACCAACTATTCAATAGTGAGATGGCAAGTTTCCTGCAAGTAGAAAATATAAGTAAATCATACGGAGAGAAGGTCCTCTTCGAGAAGATCTGCTTTAACATAAACGAAGGTGATAAAATAGCCCTCATAGCCCCCAACGGCACAGGCAAGAGTTCTCTGCTGAAAATTTTGGCAGGAGTTGATACTTCAGACCGAGGTGGAGAGCTTAAGTTCATGAAAGATATAAAAGTTGCCTTTCTTGATCAAAACACCGACTTCAATCCACAAAACACTCTTTACGATGAGATATATTCTCGTTTGGGCGAGAAATATGATGTCATAAAGCAATACGAGGCTGCCATCGCTGCGGCAGATGAACGACTTATCGAGAGAGCCATCGCCCGCATGGATGCCGTAGATGGATGGAGCGTAGAACAACGCATCAAGCAGGTGCTTTCATCGATGAAACTCACACGCATGGATCAAAAAATGGGCGAGCTCTCGGGAGGAGAGGCTAAGCGCGCTGCCATTGCATTGATGCTTCTGCAGGAAGCCGATTTTTTGGTGATGGACGAGCCTACGAACCATCTGGATATAGATGTGATTGAGTATCTGGAAAGTCATCTGCAGAAGGCTCGTTGCACGTTGTTGATGGTTACTCACGACCGTTACTTTTTAGATAGAGTCTGCAATACGATATATGAATTAGACCGAGGCGAGCTTTATATATATAAGGGTAACTACTCCGACTTTCTGGAGAAGCGAGAGGAGCGTTACACCAATATGCAAGCCAACATCGACAAGGCTCGCAATCTGCTTCGCCGCGAATTGGAGTGGATACGCAGTACACCTCAGGCACGCACAGGCAAAGCGAGATATCGAGTCAACGCCTTTTACGATCTGAAAGATAGAGCTTCGGAGAATTTGGGGCGCAAGGATGTAACAATCAATATAGCCTCATCACGTCTGGGCGGTAAGATCATCGACTGCGAGGGCGTCACGCTCAATTTCGGAGAGCGCAAAATGTTGGATGACTTCACATATAAATTCTCTCGCTTTGAGCGAGTGGGCATTGTCGGGAAAAATGGTGTAGGCAAGAGCACATTCCTCAATCTGATGACTGGAGACCTTACGGCAGACAAGGGCAAGGTCGAGAGAGGTGAGACTCTGCGCATAGGATATTATCGTCAATCAGGCATTAGCTTTAAGCCCGGTCAGAGGGTTATAGATGTTGTCAGAGAGATCGCAGAGACTGCCCGAACAGCCGATGGAGAGAGCATTTCCATAACCTCGATGCTGACTAAATTTCTCTTCCCCGTGGAGGATCAAAACAAGCTTGTCGAGATACTTAGTGGTGGAGAGCAGCGCAGATTATATCTTCTGACTGTCTTGATGCAGAATCCCAACTTCCTGATTCTGGATGAGCCGACCAACGATTTGGATATCTTGACATTGAATGTACTGGAGGAGTATCTCCTTTCGTTCAAAGGGTGTCTGTTGATAGTCTCGCATGACCGTTACTTCTTAGATAAGATTGTTGATCATCTTTTCATCATCAGAGAGGGTGGTCAGGTAAAGGATTTTGTCGGACAATACAGCGAATACCGAGAGTATATCAAGGAGTTGGAGAGCGAGCAGGCTCGACAAGCCAAAATCGAAGCAGAAAAGGCTCAGCGTCAAACTGCGCCAACACAGGATCGCTCGACAGACGCACCCGCCCGCAAGAAATTATCCTACAAGCAACAACGAGAATTAGAGGCTCTGGAGCAGGAGATTCCGCAGTTGGAAACCGAGAAGAGCGATTTGGAGGAGAAACTCTCATCGGGTGCGTTATCACACGAAGAGTTAACCGCCGCATCGGAGAGAATCGGAGAGTTGATTACGTTAATCGAGGAGAAGGAGATGCGTTGGCTCGAACTTAGCGAGATTTAGTAACGGATTACATTTTGTCACGAAACAACCTACCCGATATGCAGTTTTTCACCAAAGTAGATATACACCCTTTTAGCCGTAAGATATCGCACTCAGACAAGATTCTGAGTATGGGGTCGTGCTTTGCAGAGAATATAGCATGCAAATTATCGGACGCTAAATTCCGCATAACATCTTCACCCACAGGTATACTCTTCAACCCCGAATCAATAGCTTCGGCTTTGGATAGATATGCCTCCGAAAAGAGTGAAATAGCCAAAACGGAGATCTTCAGCAACGGGGACTTGTGGTCACATTATGATTTCCACTCCTCGTTTTCGGATGGCGACATAGAGTCTGCTTGGGAGAAGATGCAGGAAGCTCTTAAGAAAGGTTCTCAGGCTTTAAAAGAGTCTAAAGTGATTATAATCACATTTGGCACGGCTTGGGTATATCGACTCATCGAGAACGGCAAAGTGGTGGCTAATTGCCATAAACAACCTCAACGTCTTTTCCGTAAAGAGCTTCTATGCGTAGAGCATATCACCAAAAGATATGTAGAGTTGCTACATGGGATTTTAAGCCAGAAACAAGTAATCTTTACGATTAGCCCCGTAAGGCATCTTGGAGATGGATTGGAGCAAAATTCGCTGAGCAAGGCTATATTAAGAGTCGCCATAGAGACAATTTGCCAAAATTGCAGCAACGCCCAATACTTTCCATCTTATGAGATCGTAATGGATGAGCTGAGAGATTACAGATTCTACACCGAAGATATGGCTCATCCCTCACCCGTGGCGGTGAATTATATTTGGGAACGCTTCTCGGAGGTGGCATTCAGCCAAGAGCAAAGAGAGCTTATCACCCAAATTGAGCGTATAAAACGAGCTTCGGAGCATCGTCCTTTCAATCCGCAGAGCGACTCTCACAGAAAGTTCTGCAACAAGATGAAAGACGAAATTGAGCGTTTGTGCAAGGCTCATCCGTATTTGGATCTTTCTAAAGAGACGGAAGAATTCAACCGATGGAGCATTTATTAAGTTTTTAATCACGCTCTTTTTGCGCTGGTTTCGATATTTTGAGTAAATTTGCGCCACAAAGATTTTAGCTATGAAGAATTTAAAGATATACACGCTTCTTTTTATCCTATCGTCTGCATTTTTCGCAGCAAAAGCCAACACACAGGTTGCGCCACGATTGTTGGTAAATATCGTGGTAAGCTCGATGCACGCCGATGATTTGGACAAATACTCTGCTAACTTCTCCTCGGGAGGATTTCGCCGTCTGATGAATAACGGAGCTTGGTTTACCAATGCCTCTTATGATTATATGCAGACCACAACCCCCGTATCGCTGGCAACAATCTCGACTGGAGCAATGCCCTCGGTACATGGTGTTGTAGCAGATCGCTGGTTCGACTATGTGGGCAATAAGCAGGTGATGCTCATTGATGACAAAAAGGAGCAAAGTGTAAATTATAGCGGTGGTTCGGGTGGATACTCGCCTCGCAATCTTACGGCTCAGACCTTGAGCGAGGTGGTTGCACAAAGCAACAGCAAAAGCCACGTTGCTACCATTGCCATTGAGCCATTGTCGGCAATCGTGATGGCAGGTAAAGCTGGTGATGTTTATTGGATGGAGACTTTGCAGACTGCTTGGACAACATCTTCTTATTACACCAAGGAGCTTCCTGCGTGGATCGCGGACTATAACCGTAACGAGGTGAACCAGACACACATGATCAAACGTTGGACTCCACTGCTTGCATACGATGATTATCGCAATTGTCAGGTTTCGTGTATCGAGGATCTGAAGAGCAACAACAACAAACGTATAGATTTTATCGGGGTGGATGAGACATCGGCAAAGACTCGTATCAGCGATGATTACGATCAGATGTGCTTCACGCCTGCAGGTAACAGTGCATTGCTCTCATTCGCCAAGCAGGTGATAACCAAGAATGAGATGGGTAAGGACGAGGTTATAGATGTGCTTAACATCGTACTCGACACACCTCGCAAGATAAGCTCTCGTTTTGGACCAGAATCGGTTGAGTATGAGGATATGTTATATCGTTTGGATCGAGATTTGGAGGATTTCATCTCATACATCATGACTCAGGTGATAGACCCTCAGCATATAGTAATCAGCCTCACTTCGGATCACGGCACAAGTCCATCGTATAACTCACCAGGAATGGAGCAGGAGCGTTTCAATATCCGTCAGGCTGAGGTAATTACAAATGCCTTTATCGGCGCACAACATGGCAACGGAGAGTGGATTCTGGGATGTATCGACAACGCCATATATCTGAATCATAATCTTATTTACGAGAAAGGATTATCAATCACCGAGATGCAGAACGATGTGGCGATGTTCGTAATGCAGCTCCGAGGCGTTTCGCACGCCATGTCGGCAGAGGCTATGCGTGGCAGTTACTTCGGAAGCGGCTATGGTCGCAAGATACAGAATGGATTCTACCCTCGCCGTTCGGGAGATGTTATCATAAATCTGATGCCAGGGTGGATCGAGGAGAATGACAAGGAGCGTTCTTCATCGGGATCGATGTATAGATACGACACGCAGGTGCCACTTATAATCTTCGGTGGAGGCGTAACTCGCGGAAAGGTTGCCGACAAGGTTGATATTACATCTCTTGCCACAACTCTCTCGCATATCATCGGAGTCAGCACACCTTCGGCTGCCGAGGGCGAAATGCTCAAGATTGAATAACATTAAGAGACAAGAAATTTAGAATTATGAAAGATCCTATACAGGAAGAGATTATAGAGGAGTTTTCGGTTTTTGATGAGTGGTTAGATAAATACGACTACCTGATAGAGTTGAGCGACTCTCTGCCACCAATTGCTGCAGAACACCGCACAGAAGAGTATGCCATCAAAGGGTGCCAATCAAGAGTATGGGTAGATGCCAGAGAGGAGGATCAAAAGGTCTTCTTTTCTGCCGATAGCGATGCCATCATTACCAAAGGAATTATCGCATTGTTGATTCGCGTAATGAACGGCAGACGGGCACAAGAGATTGTAGATATGGATCTCTACTTTATTGACGCCATAGGCTTGGGAGAGAATCTCTCACCAACACGCAGCAACGGATTGGTTGCTATGATCAAACAGATGAAAATGTATGCATTGGCTCTTATGAGCAAGGCTTAATGTAGATTCCCTATAAAAAATGAGTCCAGAAGATATATTAAGAGTAGAGCATGATATAGTATTGACGCTCAAGAATATATACGACCCTGAGATACCGGTCAATATATATGATCTGGGATTGATCTATGAGATTGACTATGAGCCTACGGGAGTTGCCAACATCCGCATGACACTCACCGCCCCCAACTGTCCTATGGCAGACATTCTGGTGGATGATATCAACACTCAGGTCAAGAAGATCAATGGTGTGGAGGAGGTTAATATCATTCTCACATTCGACCCACCTTGGGACAAAAGCATGATGAGCGAGGAGGCTCTGCTCGAGTTGAATTTATTGTAAAAGAAGACCTTTCATTATAGAGTCATGACAGATAGGCAGAAGAGCGAAATAAAAAGGCTTAAAGCCGGAGCTTCATACTTCGGTTGTGGAGCCTATTTGTCAAAACTTGACTCACTGCATCGTAGCGAGATCTACAACACGTTAGGTTACGAGAGGCTTGTTCGCAAGAATGGAGACATCACGCGCTTTTATAAGGAGTGTGATTCCAATTGGCAACAGACATTCTACCTGATGCTTCTGCGCACGATGGGTGGCATAGACAATAAAGAGGCTTTTACCGAACTTTCGCGCCGAGTACCATACGCCGCAATCCTCAGGGAGCGCGAAGTGCCACACAACATCGAGGCTATGCTAATAGGTGGATCGGGCTTGCTGGAGATATACCCACACGATGAGTATATCCTCAATCTAAAACGCAACTTCGAATATCTATCTGCAAAATACTCCATCACTCCCATGGAGCCATCGGATTGGAAGCTCCAGAAGATTTACCCCAACAACCATCCCATACTTCGCTTATCGCAAATCGCAACATTCCTCACCCACACCAAAGATGTGATGGACAGGGTTTTAGAGTGCCAGACAAGCCGAGATGTGAACATCCTATTCAGCGTAGAGACGCTACCCTATTGGATTAACCATTACACCCCTGCTTCGGAGCAGAAGCGATCGGTATCGAAACGCATTGGTCAGACCAAAAGCGACCTGCTGGCAATCAATTTGGTGGTACAGATGCAATTTGCTTATGGCTCATACACCACTAGCGAACGCCTGCGCTCACGAGCATTATCCTTGCTGGAGAACATTAAGGCAGAGAACAACTCCATCATATCGCAATGGAACAGTTATGGCAAAATTGCACAAACTGCGTTCGATAGTCAGGCATTGTTACAACTATCATTTGAGTATTGTAAATCGCACAGATGCGAAGAGTGCCCCGTAGGGCGCAGAATCGTGAGTCAAGTAGAAACCGAAGAGTAACAGAAGGTTGTCCAATAGGTCTTTATTGGATAACCTCTTTGCTTTGAATTCGCACGACAAAGAGTTTTTTTCAGCAGCAAGAAGTCCCAAAAACCGCAACAAACTAAACGTATGCGAGGAGTTAAAATGCGACTATGACATTAAAATCACATTGTCAGGCAGCTCTTTTTGGGCTTAAATATAGCCAAAACAACGACTTAGGGGGTTAAATATTTGGGCTTTCTAAAAGAATTCACTATATTTGTAGGATTAATTTTGCGCATTAAACAGAATAAAAAAGAAAAATCAAACAATTATGGATATAGTTAGCAACATAATCAAATTAATCTTCGGTTCCAAGACCGATAAGGATCGTAAGCAAATAGAGCCTTACGTTCAGAAAATCAAGGACATATACCCTTCTATCGAGCGACTCTCGAACGATGAGTTGCGTGAGCATAGTGCTGCGTTGATGAAGCAGATTGCCGATTTCATTGCAGCCGATGAGGCTCATATCGCCGAGCAGAAGGTTAAGTTGGAGCATGCCGACACTACTCTTTCAGAGAAAGAGAAGATCTCAAAGGATATTGAGCAGACAACTAAGCGTATTGATGAAAAGATTGAGCAGAAGTTGGATGAGATCCTGCCTGAGGCTTTCGCTATCATGAAGGATACAGCTCGCCGCTTTACTCAGAACGAAACGGTAGTAGTTACGGCCAACGACTTTGACCGCGACTTGGCAGCGAAGAAGGATTTTGTCACAATCGAGGATGACAAGGCTATATATGCTACACACTGGGTAGCTGGTGGTAATGACCTGAAGTGGGAGATGATCCACTACGATGTTCAGCTCTTCGGTGGTGTTGTATTGCACAAGGGTAAGATCGCCGAGATGGCTACTGGTGAGGGTAAGACATTGGTGGCTACACTCCCCGTATTCCTCAACGCCTTGGCTCGCAAGGGTGTGCATGTGGTAACAGTGAACGATTATTTGGCACGCCGTGACTCGGAGTGGATGGGTCCTATGTATGAGTTCCACGGACTCTCGGTAGATTGTATCGACAAGCACCAGCCAAACTCAGAGTCTCGCCGCAAGGCATATTTGGCAGATATCACATTCGGTACCAACAACGAATATGGTTTCGACTACCTGCGCGACAACATGGCATCATCGCCAAAGGATCTGGTACAGCGCAAGCACCACTTCGCAATTGTCGATGAGGTCGATTCAGTATTGATTGACGATGCTCGTACCCCACTTATCATCTCTGGTCCCGTACCAAAGGGCGATGATCAGCTCTTCGAGCAGTACCGTCCTTCGATCGAGCACCTCTACAATTTGCAGAAGAACATGGTTACTTCGCTCGTTGCCGAGTCTCGCCGTCTGTTCAACGAGGGCAAGGTAGATGAGGGAGGCGTATTGCTTTATCGTGCGCACAAGGGTTTGCCAAAATATAAGCCAATCATCAAGTTCCTTTCGGAGCAGGGTATCAAGGTGCAGTTCCAGAAGACTGAGAACATCTACATGCAGGATAATAACCGCCGCATGCCTGAGATTACCGATGAGCTCTATTTTGTGATTGATGAGAAGCTCAATTCGGTGGAGCTTACCGATAAGGGTCATGAGGCTCTTTCGAAATACTTCAACGAGGATAAGTTCTTCGTTTTGCCCGACATCGGCAGCACTATCGCCGAGTTGGAGAAGAGCGATCTGACGGTAGAGGAGAAGGCTCAGAAGAAGGATGAGGTGATCAACGACTACTCTATCAAGTCAGAGCGTGTACACACCGTAAACCAGCTTTTGAAGGCATACTCGATGTTCGAGAAGGATGTAGAGTATGTGGTAATGGACAACAAGGTGAAGATTGTCGATGAGCAGACAGGTCGTATCCTCGATGGTCGCCGCTACTCGGATGGTCTGCATCAGGCTATCGAGGCTAAGGAGCGAGTAAAGGTAGAGGCTGCCACTCAGACCTTCGCCACAATCACGCTGCAGAACTACTTCCGTATGTATCACAAGTTGGCAGGTATGACAGGTACTGCCGAGACCGAGGCATCAGAGTTCTGGAACATCTACAAGTTGGATGTAGTAGTAATCCCAACAAACCGCCCTATCGCACGTGACGATAGAGAGGATTTGATCTATAAGACCAAGCGCGAGAAGTATAACGCTGTAATCGAGGAGATTGTACGTTTGGTGGAGGCTAAGCGTCCTGTTCTGGTCGGTACAACTTCGGTTGAGATCTCAGAGTTGTTGAGCCGTATGCTTAAGTTGCGCGGCATCAAGCACAACGTCTTGAATGCCAAGCAGCACCAGTTGGAGGCTCAGATCGTTGCCGAGGCAGGTCGTGTAGGTCAGGTGACAATCGCCACCAACATGGCAGGTCGTGGTACAGATATCAAGCTCTCGCCAGAGGCTAAGGAGGCGGGAGGTTTGGCTATCATCGGTACTGAGCGTCACGAGAGCCGCCGCGTTGATCGTCAGCTTAGAGGTCGTGCGGGTCGTCAGGGTGATCCAGGTTCTTCACAGTTCTTCGTATCGTTGGAGGATGATCTGATGCGTCTGTTCGGCTCGGAGCGTATCGCCGCGATGATGGATAGAATGGGTATTCAGGAGGGTGAAGTGATTCAGGCTTCGATGATGACCAAGGCTATCGAGCGTGCCCAGAAGAAGGTCGAGGAGAACAACTTCGGTATCCGTAAGCGTCTGTTGGAGTATGATGATGTGATGAACTCTCAGCGTGAGGTGATCTACACTCGCCGCCGCCATGCGCTTTACGGTGAGCAGATTGAGATCGACCTGAACAATATCATGTATGACTATGCGGAGTGCTTTGTCAACAACAACGAAGGTGCCGATTACGAGTCATTCTCATTTGAGCTTATACGCGAGGTTGCACTCAAACCATCGTTTGATGAGGCTAAATATAACTCAGCAAAGCATGCCGAGTTGGTTGAGTTGATAGTTGAGGATCTCAGAGAGCTCTTCACTCGCCGTCAGAAGGCTGTTGCAGACACCGTACGCAGCACAATGGAGATGGTATATGAGACCAACAAGGATCATATGAGCAACAATATCCACTTCCCACTGACCGATGGACATTTGGGATTCCACGTCCCTGTAGAGTTGCAGCGCTGCAAAGATACCGATGGTGCCGAGATCTACAAGGCATTTGCTAAGATCGTACTTTTCACCACTATTGATGACGCATGGCGTGAGCATCTGAGAGAGATGGACGATTTGCGTCAGAGCGTACAGAATGCCACATACGAGCAGAAGGATCCACTTTTGATCTATAAGTTGGAGTCTTACAACCTCTTCTCGAAGATGTTGGAGAAGGTCAACCGTGAGGCTTTGGCAATACTCGACAAGGCGTATGTTCCTGTAAGAGAAAACAACCCTAATTCGGTACAGCAGGAGCGTCAGCAGAAAGCTAAGGTCGATGTAAACAAGTTGCAGGCATCTCGCATGGCAGCAGCCGCAGCTGCAGGTCAGGCAGAGAAGAGCAAGCCAGCACCTATGATCGCCGAGAAGAAGGTTGGTCGTAACGATCCATGCCCTTGTGGTAGCGGCAAGAAGTACAAGCACTGCCACGGCAAAGGTTTGTAATAGGACTCAGCCTTAAGTATAACCAATTACATTAACCCAAGAGAATTAAGATATGAGAAACCGCATTATAATTTTTGCCATAGCGTTATTGGTCGCAGGTGGCAGTGTAAACAAACTGCAAGCACAAGAGCAGGCAACGCGCAAATATGATGTTGCCGCGTTTCTCTATCCAGCATACGCATCTGATGATGTGCGTCTGAGACCCTTCTGGCCTATGGGTATAGGTGAATGGGAGACGGTGATGACCATGCAACAGCGTAACCCAGGACACTACTGGGACCGTAAGCCTTTGTGGGGATATATCAACGAGGCTGACCCTGCTGTAATGGAGATGGAGATCGATCAGGCGACAAAACATGGTGTAAATGTATTTATCTTCGACTGGTATTGGTATGATGGTCGTCCATTTATGGAGACTACGCTCAACAATGGATTCCTTAAAGCCAAGAATGTCGAGAAGATGCAGTTCTACCTGATGTGGGCAAATCATGATGTGCTGAATCTGTGGGATACTCGCTTGGCTAAGTACAACGAGAATAATGTAATCTGGCAAGGCAAAGTTGACAGAGAGGAGTTTGAGAAGATTTGCTTGCGCAATATCGAGAAATACTTTAAACACCCTCAATACTATAAAATTGACGGCAAGCCCGTATTTATGGTATATGATCTACCAAATCTGATCAGCGGGTTAGGTGGTCTGGAGCAGACAATAGATGCCCTAAAGTGGTTCCGCAAGGAGGTACGCAAAGCTGGATTCCCCGATTTGGAGTTGCAGTTTGCCATGTGGTCGATAAACCTCAACTACAGCGGTCTGGATGCTGGCAAGAGTGAGAATCCACAGGATGATTTCATTCGCAAGCTCGGATTCAACAGTTCGACACACTACCAATTTGTACACTTTACGGATGTAAATCGCGAGTATACACAGATAATGGATGACGTAGTAAAGGAGTGGGACAGAATCGAAAAGGATTACACATTCACCTACTACCCTCACGTCAGCATTGGTTGGGACAACAGTCCTCGCACGGTACATAGCGCAGTGATGAGGAATAATACCCCCGAAGCATTTGCTGAGGCTCTACGCAAGGCGAAAGCTCACGCAGACAAGCACCCTGAGAAAGCACCGCTGATCACGATAAACAGCTGGAACGAGTGGACCGAAACAAGCTACTTGCAGCCATGTAATATCTACGGTTACGGATATTTGGAGGCGGTGAAAAAAGTTTTTATTGACGAGGTAAAATAACACTAAGATGGGATACGAAGAGGAAAAACTCAGACAATTGGATATGCGCTACCTGCGCATGGCTCGCATTTGGGCAGAGAACTCATATTGCGTACGCCGACAAGTAGGCGCACTCATCGTAAAGGATAAGATGATTATCTCTGACGGATACAACGGCACGCCTGCAGGGTTTGAAAATATATGCGAGGATGAGGTGACGGGAAAGACCAAACCTTACGTTCTACACGCCGAGGCGAATGCAATCACCAAAGTTGCCAAGAGTGCCAACAATTGTGACGGCTCGACACTATATGTGACCGCTGCGCCATGTATCGAATGTTCGAAGCTTATAATTCAGGCAGGAATCAAGCGCGTGGTATATATAGATGACTATCGCTCAGAGGATGGACTCAACCTGCTGAAGCGCGTAGGTATTGAGTGCGTAAAAAGAGAGTTGGAAGAGTAATCTTCACCATAGAGAGGGGCGGAATCGGAATATAGAGTGCAACCTTATAAAAGAAAATAGAGTGCTAACCCGAAGGGGTTAGCACTCTATTTTGTATTGAATGAACATCTAATATACCTATATATAATATTAGAATGGAAGATCATCGGGATCATCATTCGCCACAGGGACTGCCGCTGGCTGAGGTGCTGCCACAGGAGTTGACGCCTGAGCAGAAGCCTGATATGATGACTGAGGAGCCGAAGCACCCGACTGAGAATCAGCACGGCGACCAAGCAACTTCATATCATCTGCCATAATCTCTGTGGTATAACGCTTAATACCCTCCTTATCGGTCCACTCACGAGTGCGCAAGCGACCTTCGATATATAGTTGGCTACCCTTCTTTACGAAGCGATCTACAACATCTGCCAAACCACGCCAAAGAGTGATAGAGTGCCACTCAGTGAGTTCACGAGTCTCGTTACTCTGACGATCATACAAACGCTCGGTGGTTGCCAAACGAACGCGAGCCACCTTGACTCCTGACTCGGTAGTGCGTACTTCAGGATCAACACCCACGTTTCCTACTAAAATAACCTTATTTACCATATTTATAACTTACTTATTGTTTTCTTTATTTCCTCCAATGGTCAAATCACCAAGATGCACCTTACCTAACAAATCATTCTTCAAGGTCTCGAAGAAATCCTCATCAGAGCCCTCCAAGAATTCAACCTTTACAGGCTGGTAGAACAATCTTTCACGTATCAAATCAGGCACTCGGCGACTGCGGCGCAACTTAACAGCATCCTTTTCGGTCGTGAGCAACATTGCATCTGGATGCTTCTTAATGCACGAGACGATATTTTCGATATCCTCGACAGTATAGACGTGATGATCGGGATAAACCAAATTCTCGACCACATCATAATACTTGCGCACGCCCTTAACAAATGGTTTAGGATTACCTATGCCCGACATTACAATAACCTTATCGCCCTGCTTCAAGCTATTGGGCGTATTGAACAACGACACAGCTACGGTTGGAACTACTCGTGTAAAATAGATCTTCTGATATGCCACCAACTGCAGATCCTTACGCCACATGCGCTGATCCAGAGGCTGCATATCCTTAGGACATTTGGTAACGATGAAATAGTGCGCACGATAAAGCGAACTGAGATTGTCTCTAAGGCTACCAGCAGGCAAGAAATCATCCTCTAAGAATGGGCGGGTATAATCCAGCACCACTACATTAATGCGAGGATCAACATGACGATGCTGGAAACCATCATCCATAACGATAAGGTTGATCTCGGGATGCTCGGCTTCGATCCTGCGGATTGCCTCAACACGCTTCTCGCATACTACAACCAAGATCTCGGGAAATTTGAGCTTAATCTGCAACGGCTCATCACCTACATCTCTATACGAAGAGTCTAACGTCACCTCGCGATAACCTTTGGTGCGGCGACCGTAACCGCGCGAGAGGAGTGCCACTTTATAGATGGGACGCATTGTATCAATAATCATCTCCGCTGTCGGAGTCTTGCCTGTACCTCCTACGGTGATATTACCGACACAGATGATAGGGGTCTTGAACTTTTCGCTTTTGAGGAAATTGATATCAAAGAGCCAATGTCGAATGGCGATAACCATTCGATAAATATATGACAATAATTTGAGCAAAAATTTCATGACTCTCTGAATAATAACACCATAACTACCTCAAAGCCATAGACCTTATAGGTATACAATTTTGTCAAAGATAACAATTTATTTCCAATATTCCAACCCAATAACGATTTTTTAAAGACGGAAGTATCTTTTAGAGAAGAATATCTTATGTATTTTGTAATAATTTAGTAATTTTGTAGTGTTATGAGAAAGATTATAAATATTCTATTGATATCGGTTATCGTTGTCGGCATCGGCTGCCAAAGAGACAAGCAAACCCAAGAGACAACCGAACCTGAAGTAAAAAAGACCATACTTTATGGTATTGAGGCGGATGACTACCAACTCAAAAAGGACACCATAAAGTTAGGAGAAACATTAGGCAAAATACTTGGTCAGTACGGCATATCAGCTCAAAAAGTTGATATGTTAGACAAGGCTGCCAAAGAGATTTTCCCTCTTAAACAGATACGCGCCGACAGACCTTACATTGTTTTTCTGAGGAAAGATTCACTCAACTCAGGAAAGCTCGATTATTTTGTCTATGAGAAAGATGTGGTGGAGTATGTTGTATTCAACTTCACTCAAGATACGATAGCTATCACCAAAGGCGAGAAGCCCGTGACAATCAAACGCCAAAAGCGCTCTTCGACCATTGAGTCTTCGTTGTGGGGAGCCATAATGCGCGACAGCCTACCCTACTCATTGGCTGCCGAGATGGAGGAGATATATCAATGGACCGTAGATTTCTTTGGTATTCAGAAGGGTGATAATTTCACGGTGATATATGATGAGAAACTCATCGATTCGACTCATGTCGGAATCGGACGCATCTGGGGAGCGAAGTTCAACCATGCAGGCAAAGATGTATATGCTATACCTTTCAAGCAGGGGGATAAGGTACAATACTGGGAATATGACGGAGCATCGCTTCGCAAACAGTTGCTGAAAGCTCCACTCAAATTCTCGCGCATCAGTTCTGGATTCTCTTATGCACGACTGCACCCCGTACACCGAGTCTACAGACCCCACACAGGCGTTGATTATGCTGCGCCGAAAGGAACTCCCGTCAGAGCAGTTGCTGACGGAGTGGTAACATTCCGTGGCTGGGGCGGCGGTGGCGGTAATACGCTCAAGATCAAGCATGCAGGTAATTTAGTTACGGGATACTTGCACCTTAGCAAATTTGCAGCTGGAATAAACAAGGGCAGTCGCGTAAGTCAAGGTCAGGTGATCGGATATGTGGGTAGCACAGGCACCTCGACAGGTCCGCACCTCGATTATAGAATCTGGAAGAACGGCACTCCTATAAATCCACTCAAAGTACCTCAGGAGCCTGCCGAGCCTATCAAGAAGGAGAACATGGCAGCGTTTGAGATTATGAGAGAGAGAATCGTAGCGGAGCTTAACGGCACAGCTACACCCGATATGATCGTGACTCAATTGGATAGTATAGTAATGCCTACAACCGACACACTAAAAGTAGAGATTAAGAATAAATAGCGCACCAGCAAGCAATGGAATCTTAAGGTATGGAAATAGATAAGAGAATTGAGGAGTTTATCTCCGAACATCATGTGCTGACTTTGGCAACCGCAACCCTTAACGGCGAGCCATATTGTTGTAATGCATTCTATGCCTACGACAAAAAGAGTGGCGCATTTATCTTTACCACAGACACCTCGACCCATCATGGCAAGATGATGACGGAGAATCAGAATGTGGCGGCCTCGATTCTGCTGGAGACGCGTACTGTGGGCAAGATTCAGGGTTTGCAAATCACAGGCAAGGTCAAGGCGGCAATAGATGGCGATAAATTACTATACATCAAGGATTTCCCCTATGCTGTAGTGGCAGATCTTTCGCTATGGCGATTAGAGGCAGACATGATGAAATTTACGGATAACAGGCTCGGATTCGGAAAGAAACTTATATGGCAGAGATCGGAGTAATAATCGTGGCTGGCGGCTCAGGTCGCAGAATGGGCGGAGCGTTGCCTAAACAATTTATGATGTTGGGCAATGAGCCTGTATTGACACGCACAATAAACCATATGCGTGACGCATTACCTAACTCACAAATCGTGGTGGTGCTACCCAAAGAACATGTAGAGTTGTGGAAGAACATCGCTGCGCGTTTTGAGGTGGCAAAGCACGATATCGCATTGGGCGGAGCTGAACGCTTTCACTCGGTAAAAAATGGCATTGCAGCCCTATCTGATGAGGTTAAAACAATCGCAGTACACGATGCAGTAAGACCCCTGTTCTCCAAAAAGTTAATAATAAGACTCATACTCGAAGCCGAGAAGCATTCAGCTGTAATACCTGTCGTGTCACCAGCCGACTCATATAGAGTAATCGAGGGCGAGAGTTCTAAAATCATAGATCGCTCCACACTTCGAATAGTGCAAACGCCACAAGTGTTTAATGCCCAAACACTACGCAAGGCTTATGAGCAACCTTTCTCTGCTCAGTTCACCGATGATGCATCGGTAGTTGAGTCAATGGGAGGAGTAATAACCCTTTGCGAGGGAGAGCGAGAGAACATAAAATTGACTACACCTTCGGACATGATATTTGCCGAAGCGATAATTTCTGCCGAAAATGAATCAGAGTTTTAACTTCCATACCGATAGAAGAACAAAGGTACTCACCACACTCACCTTTATCATCTTTGTGGTGGGAGCCGCAGCACTATTCCTGCTCTACAAAGGTGGTTTCTTCTCAGCATGGTTTATTTCGCTGGTATTGGCACTCTCGGCACTGATGATCCTCTCAATACCAAGACGCATCGCCATTTTAGAGGAGACTCTTGAGATACAATGTATATCGGACACAACCGAGATTGACGTACGCGAGATCGCATCCATCAAGAAGGTCGAAAAGCGCGAGATGAGATGGATGATGCCACTGTTTGCTTCATCAGGATTCTTCGGATATTATGGAAAATTCTTCGATTTCAGAGAGTTGGAGACAGTGACAATATACGCTTCGGAGTGGAATAACTTTGTCGAGATCACAGATATCTACGACACCAGAGTCTATGTTTCGTGCCGAGATGCCGACAAACTGATCCAAACAATAACTCAGGCGCAAAACGAGTTAGCAACATCTTCTAAAGAGTAATTTTCCCTTCCGCACCCACAAAGAAAAGGCGTAGGACTAACTCAGTGCCACATCCAGCAACATCATCAATGCAAAGCCAACGGCAACACCTATGGTAGCCACATTGGAGTGCGAGCCACTTTGGGATTCGGGGATAAGCTCCTCGACCACTACATAAATCATAGCTCCAGCCGAGAAAGAGAGGAAATAAGGCAGAACAGGCTCGATATACTCAATCAGAAGTATGGTAATCAACGCCGCCACGGGCTCCACAGCTCCCGAACCTGCACCATAAGCAAAAGCCTTCCAGCGACTTTTGACCGAAGATTTAAGTGGCATGGATACAATAGCACCCTCGGGGAAATTCTGGATAGCAATACCCAAAGCTAATGCCAGCGCACCTGCCAAAGTAATACCCGCACTTTGCGTCATGGCACCAGCCAAAACAACGCCGACAGCCATACCCTCGGGGATATTATGCAGCGTAACTGCCATAACCAGCATCGAGGATTTCCCCAAGTTTGATTTCATACCCTCTGGTTTATCAGAATCGATATGAAGGTGAGGGACAAGCGTATCAAAGATCAGCAAAAAGAACATACCACCCAAGAAACCCGCCACAGCTGGAAGCCACTCGATACCTCCACGCTCGGCAGCCATATCAATGGATGGAATAAGCAACGACCAGACCGAAGCTGCCATCATAACTCCAGAAGCAAAACCTAACAGCAGTTTCTGAAGCCATGACGGGATCTCATCCTTTAGAAAGAATACCATTGCTGCACCCAACGTAGTACCTGCAAACGGGAGCAACAGACCATATATCACTTCGATAGGCATAACCAATTATTTATCTTAGATTCTCTAAATACTCAACAAACAGACCAAAATCAGAATGTGAATCAACAAATTCATCGTAAGAGTGTTCGGTATCACCTTGCTGAGGGATATCAGAGACCATCTTAACCACTACAACAGGCAAATCGAAAAGCTCCGCAGCCTGGCAAATCGCAGTAGCCTCCATGTCGAAGAGTGCCGATTTTACGTTATGGCGTTGCATTGCTTGTGAGATAATATCTCCATCGACAAACGAATCACCTGTCATAACAACAGCATCATCATGACCCAACAATGGATGGGGATCGGTAAGCTCTGGAACAAAATCACCCGGAATAACACAATCGTGGTAGCGAGCAACTCGCGGAGCTACAATCTGACCACGCTCGCGACCAAGCGAAGATGCTGCATATCCGACAACTGCAACTCTGTCAAAATCATCTTGCTTGATAGCCAATGCCGTATTAGCAGCCGCCAAAGCCTTACCCACGCCACAGCGCACAACGGAGTAACTATTTTGCAACTCTTTGCCATCCAACGCTGCTACCATATTGTGGTACTCGCGCACGGTGGGTGTAATTACCAGATACTTCATTACCAAGCGTAATTATAGATAGAACCTATACCTGCTGCCTCAGCCTCCTCTTTAGAGTACAAGCATCGCATATATTTAGCCATTGCCTCGTTGGTAGAAGCCACAGCAAAGAGTCCTGGATTACCACACTGCACCTCGTTGAGTCCAACAATATCATCCTTGCTCTTGAGTGGGAAAGCCTGCTGATAGACACGTGCCAAAGCCTGACGAATCTGCTCTGCCGATACATTATTCATGGTAGAGAGGTAGAAACCTGTCTTACAACCCATTGGGCAGAACGAGACAATACTCTTACCAATCACAGGATCCAAACGCAGATAATATGCCATCAAATGCTCGATGGTATGTACCTCGCCCGATCCGAGAGGTGCGTGATCCATAGGGGCGCAAAAACGCATATCCCAAGAGTGAACAGCCAACTCATCGTTGATTGTATATACAGAACGAAGGTACAAACCCTCTCTTAATGTGATGTGGTCAACGTCAAAAGATGAAACCACCGATTTTTTACTCTCCATTATTTAAAACACTTTGATTATCAACAAATCAGAAAAATACCTATTGCGCTGGCTGTGGCTCAGGCTTACGAGGCGATTTACGGTCAAAGAATGGATTCTTCGAAGCTGAGCTGAGTGGAATGGCAAATACACAATCTACGCCCTCACCCAAAATCTCCAAGCGTTTAGCTGCCCAACCTGCCGAAAACAGCACTCGCGAATCGAGACGGTAATCCGCAATCTTGGAACAAGCAGCACCTATGGCAATACCCACATCCACACCATTCATCACACATGGCGCACACGCAGGCTTCTCGGCACTTCCCTTATAACCGCAATAACCGCAATTAAGACCGCACTCAGAACCCTCCGACTGGATGCCTACGATGATAATAGCCTCCGCCTGAAGGATGTTTGCCGCATCGCGCAACAAGAACTTCATGCCCGACTCGGCACTCATCTGCAACATGGTCTCAGACAGACGCTCGATATCTCCATCTGTAATCATGGCAATCTCAACCAAATCTCTACCCTTGGCTTTGGGGGCTGTTCGTGCTGCCACCAAAATAGCCTCTGCCAAATCTCTAACCGACTGGCTACGAATATCTCTCTCGTTATATATCATAATTAATAGTAAATTTTGGGTTAAAATTACAAAATTTTGTGTAATTCAGAAAACATATAGACCTTTTTATGATCCCGCGCTTCATATTATTTACACAAAACAGATTGTTGCTTGGTCTGCATTTTGCATCAGCTGCTGAAAAACGCAAAGCCAATGGAGAGAATCACAATTTACCAATTTACCGATCCTATATGTGTCTGGTCATGGGGTAATGACGCAGTAATGAGAGCCTTGGAGTATCTATACGCCGAGAAGATACGTATCGAATATGTCATGGGAGGACTTGTCGAGGATATATCATCGCTTTACGATCTGAAAGGCTCTAAACTTGAGATCATACGCCGTTCAAACGAAATTTTTGCTGAGAATTGGAGAGCAGCTTCACTACGCCACGGCATGCCTGTGGTAACCGATGGGATGATGCTCTTTTCGGAGCGTTATCCGTCAAGTTTTCCACAAAACACAGCTTATGAAGCCGCCAAAAGATTAGATCCGCAAAAGGCAAAAAAGTTTCTCAGGCGAATCCGCGAGGCAACATTTATCGAAGGCAAGCGCACTTCGCAGATCGACATACTCATCAAAGAGGCTGCCCAAGTAGGTTATTGCGCAGCAAAGTTTATAGATGAATACACCACGGGCAGCGCACAAGCCGATTTTATGCAGGATAGGATGAAGTGCAAGCGCAATGGCATTACGGGATTCCCATCCTACATCATCCGAAACGATGAGACCAAAGTGTTTTTACGAGGTTACCAGAACTTCTCGACAATGCAGGCGATAATATCCAAGCTCTCTTGCGAAAAGATCAAGGCTCGAAGGGTGGGAGCTTCAATGGCAAACGTGTTGGATTTCATAAGACATTACGAACGAGTGTTCCCCATCGAGATCGAGATTGCATTCAACATAGACTCGGAGCAAGCGACTCAGATAATCGGCAATCTGGAGCAAAATCATAAAATCTCAAGAGAAAAAATCGAGGGTGGATATATTATCACACCTTTGAAGGGTGAAAACGATCATAAAAAAGAGACAAAACATCACGAAAACAAAGAGTCAAAAAGAAAACACGATAAGAATCTGAGAGAAAATAAAAGCATAAAATCTGATAGTTACAATTTGTAACCAAATAAGTTTTATTAGGTTAAAAAAGCAATAAAATCCAGGTTTTTAGACTTATTTCGCAACGACATTGTCGCAAAACATTACAGTTTCGCTGCATAGCACCATGAATAATTATCCAGCATATTACATATTAATAGGTATTGATTTTCATCTTTTTAAGTAAAACAAGATCAATAATAGTCGGTTTTATATGCAAAAAAGTGGGAGAGAATATTGTTTTTAATAATTTTTATAATTAATTTTGCACTATAGAAAATAAGATCTACCGCCGAGGATAATTATTTGCGGTTGTAGAGCAAAAATTAGATGAATATGACATTTTTCGGTTTGTATATTATTAGCCTATCACTCGTTCTCTTGCTCAGATAACGGGAGGAGGGTCATATATATACGAATCAAAGTGATATAAGAGCCTTTCTCCCACGATGGAGAGAGGCTCTTTGAAATAACCAAACTATAGTTTAGGATGAAACACCAACTAAGAAGTGCCATCACTACCGTAGGTCGTAGAATGGCTGGAGCAAGAAGCCTTTGGAGAGCAAATGGTATGACCAAGGAGCAGATGAGAATGCCCGTAATCGGCATCGCCAACTCATTTACACAGATGGTTCCAGGTCATGTGCATCTGCATGAGATAGGACAATACGTAAAATCAATCATCGAAGCAGAGGGATGCTTTGCAGCGGAGTTCAACACAATAGCCATAGATGATGGTATAGCGATGGGTCATGACGGAATGTTGTATTCACTCCCTTCGCGAGACATCATTGCCGACAGCGTTGAGTATATGGCTAACGCCCACAAGGTGGATGCGCTGGTATGTATAAGCAACTGCGACAAGATCACCCCCGGAATGTTGATGGCTTCAATGCGACTCAATATCCCTACCGTATTTGTTTCGGGAGGTCCAATGGAGGCAGGAAACTATCATGGCAGAGGAGCAGACCTGATTGATGCAATGGTCTTGTCGGCAGATGAGAAGTGTACCGATGAGGAGGCTGATGAGATTGAGGCTTCGGCTTGCCCTGGTTGTGGCTCATGTTCGGGTATGTTCACCGCCAATTCGATGAACTGTCTCAACGAGGCTTTGGGTATGGCTCTACCCGGTAACGGAACAATCGTTGCTACACACGAAAATCGCAAGGCTCTCTTCACTAAGGCTGCAAAGCTGATTGTCGATATTGCCAAGCGTTATTATTTCGAGGGAGATGACTCTGTTTTGCCTCGTTCGATAGCGACCAAGGCGGCATTTGAGAATGCCATGTCACTCGATATTGCTATGGGCGGATCAACCAATACGGTTTTACATCTTTTGGCTATTGCACACGAAGCGGGCGTAGATTTCAAGATGGAGGATATTGACCGTCTTTCACGCAATATCCCTGTTTTATGCAAGGTCGCACCAAATGGTCATTATCATGTGCAGGATGTAAATCGCGCAGGTGGAATCATGGGTATCATGGGTGAGCTTGCTAAGAACGGTCTGATCGACACTACAACCAAACGTATTGATTCGCCTTCACTCGCTGACACGCTGCAAAAGTATTATTACGGATCGGAGGATTTCTCTGAAGAGGCTCGCAATATATACCTCAGTGCACCAGCCAATCGCTATAATAGAGTTCTCGGTTCACAGGCAACTTATTACAAGCAGATGGATGAGGATCACGCCGAGGGTTGCATCCGTGACATGGATCACGCCTATTTTAGAGATGGAGGTCTTGCCGTACTCTTTGGAAACATTGCTCGCAAGGGTTGTATCGTTAAGACAGCAGGCGTAAGTGCGGAGCTGATGCAATTCAGTGGCAAGGCAAGAGTATATGAGTCTCAGGAGCAGGCGATGAATGGGATTCTCTCGGGAGAGGTTGTCAAGGGTGATGTGGTGGTAATCCGCTACGAAGGTCCTAAGGGTGGTCCTGGTATGCAGGAGATGCTCTACCCCACATCATATCTCAAATCAAAACATCTGGACAAGGATTGCGCATTGATTACCGATGGACGTTTTTCGGGAGGTACTTCAGGTCTATCCATAGGTCATGTGTCACCCGAGGCAGCTTCGGGAGGCGAGATCGGTATAATCGAAGATGGCGATATGATTGATATTGATATCACAACTCGCTCGATCAACCTAAGAATCTCTGACGAAGAGCTTCAGAGAAGAATGGAGGCTTGGAAGATCCACCGTCCAAAACTCAGAGAGAGAGTTATTCCACAATCCCTTAAAGCATACTCATTGCTGGTAAGCTCTGCCGACCAGGGAGCAGTAAGAATTGTACCAGAGGAGCTTTAAGCAAGATTAAACTTTAAGAGAGAAACTAAGGTAATTATAAACCCAAACAATGAAATCAAGTTTTCATACAGATACAACCCCAAGCCCGAAAAAGGAACTTCCCCGCATCAGCGGTTCAGAAGCCGTAATGCGCTCATTCCTTGCCGAAGGTGTGGAGACCATTTTTGGATATCCTGGTGGTGCCATTATCCCTGTATATAACGCATTATACGACTACCGCGACAAGATAAATCACATCTTGGTACGCCACGAGCAATGCGCCATACACGCAGCTCAGGGTTACGCTCGTGCAACAGGTCGTACGGGAGTCTGCATCGTAACATCGGGTCCTGGAGCTACCAATACTGTGACAGGATTGGCTGACGCGTTGCTCGACTCAACGCCTATAGTGCTAATTAGCGGTCAGGTGGCATCTAAGACTTTGGGAACAGATGCTTTTCAAGAGATCAATTTTATTGAGATCACTCAATCGGTAACCAAATGGAATTGTCAGGTAAAGCGTGCTGAGGATATCCCTGCAGCCATAGCCAAAGCATTCTATATTGCATCTACGGGACGTCCAGGACCTGTAGTAATCGACATAACTAAGGATGCGCAGACTGGATTTACCGATTTTGAATATAATCCCATTAAGTTTATCCGTAGCTACCAACCCTATGCCGATGTGGACAATGACCAGATTATGGAGGCGGTGAGATTGATCAACCTTTCCCGCAAGCCTATGGCACTCATTGGTCAAGGCGTGATTTTGGGTGGTGCAGAGCAGGAACTTAAGGAGTTTTTGGAGAAGAGTGGTATCCCTGCGGCATCTACCCTACTCGGGTTGTCGGCTTTACCCAGCGACCACCCTCAATATGTGGGTATGCTCGGCATGCACGGCAATTATGGTCCAAATATCAAGAATAGAGATTGTGACCTACTGATTGCGATTGGAATGCGTTTCGATGACCGCGTTACGGGCGATCCTTCCAACTTCGGCATCAATGCCAAAGTGATACATCTGGAGATTGATCCAGCCGAGATAAACAAGATAGTTTATGCCGATGTCCCTGTATTGGGAGATGTAAAGCAGACGCTACCTTTGATCACAAAGCATATCTCTCAAAAAGATCACACCGAATGGCTCAACGAGTTTAAGGTATGCTACAACATTGAGCGAGAGGATATCATCGAGCCTGCTATTGCCCGCCGAGGTCCACATCTGAGGATGGGAGAGGTCGTGGATGCTGTATCCAACGAGTTTGATGATGCGATACTTGTCACTGACGTAGGTCAGCAGCAAATGTTTGCTTCGCGTTATTTCCGCTTCAAACAGAGCCGTAGTATAATCACATCGGGTGGTTTGGGTACAATGGGCTTTGGTCTGCCAGCAGCCATCGGAGCTAAGATAGGCTCTCCAGAAAGAGATGTTTGTCTATTTGTCGGAGATGGTGGTTTACAGATGACCTTGCAGGAGTTGGGGACTATATACCAATCGGAAGTGGGCGTAAAGATCGTGCTGATGAACAACGGATTCTTAGGTATGGTAAGACAATGGCAAGAGCTCTTCTATGACAAACGGTACTCGTTTACGGAGCTTACAAATCCCGATTTCGAGCTTATAGCCAAAGCTAACCATATTCCTTATAGATTGGTTGAGAAACACGAGGAGTTGGAGAGTGCTGTAAAAGAGATGCATCAGAGCGAAGGGGCATTCCTTTTGGAGGTCAGATTACAGCGCGAAGAGAATGTATTCCCTATGGTACCAGCAGGTGCGCCTGTAACAGATATACGTTTGGAGTAAATTTTCAATGTAAAAAGAGATGGAGAAAGAGTTTATCATAACTATATTTTCGGAGAATACGGTAGGTCTGTTGAGTCAGATTACTACGGTTTTTACCCAGCGTAATATCAATATCGAGTCTATCACTGCATCGGAGTCGGCTATTAAGGGTATCTACAAACATACCATCATGGTAAAGAACGATCCCGAAAAGGTTGCCAACTTGGTGAAGCAGATCGAAAAGAAGGTTGACGTTTTGAAGGCATTTTGCTACTCGCCAAGCGAGGTGGTTTTACAGGAGCTGGCACTCTACAAGGTGCAACGCAGCCGCAATGTGGAGGAGCTGGTCAGAAAACACAACGTAAGAATCCTCGATATACATGATGATTACATAGTATTGGAGAAGACTGGTCATCGCGAGGAGATTGTCGATCTTTATCACATGCTTAAGCCTTACGGCATTTACCAATTCGTTTGTTCGGGACAGATCGCTATTATCAAATCCAAACGAGAGTTATTGGATGAATATCTAAGCTATGTGAACGAGAAGCAAAAGCGCATGATGGAAAACAACCAGATATAGAACACAAGAGACAAATTTGATATAAAATAAGTAAAACTATAAAACTTTTAAAATTATGGCAAAGATGAATTTTGGCGGCGTTGAGGAGAATGTCGTAACACGTGAGGAGTATCCATTGGCAAAGGCTTTGGAGACATTGAAGGATGAGACAATTGCAATTATAGGTTATGGTGTACAGGGTCCTGGTCAGTCACTTAACCTCAGAGATAATGGTTTCAACGTAATCGTTGGTCAGCGTAAAGGGTCTAAGAGCTGGGACAAGGCTCTTGCAGACGGTTGGGTTGAGGGCGAAAACCTCTTCGAGATCGAGGAGGCTGCTCAGAAGGCTACAATCATCGAGTATCTGCTCTCTGACGCAGGACAGATCTCTGTATGGCCACAGATCAAGAAGCACCTTACACCAGGTAAGGCTCTCTATTTCTCACATGGTTTTGGTATCACATACAAAGAGCGCACAGGCATCATTCCACCAGCAGATGTAGATGTTATCTTGGTTGCTCCAAAGGGTTCTGGTACATCACTTCGCCGTATGTTCTTGCAGGGCAGAGGCTTGAACTCAAGCTACGCAATTTTCCAGGATGCAACTGGTAAGGCTTGGGATCGAGTAATCGCTCTCGGTATCGGTGTTGGCTCTGGCTACTTGTTCGAAACTACATTCAAGCGCGAGGTTTACTCTGACTTGACAGGTGAACGCGGTACTTTGATGGGAGCTATTCAGGGTATTTTCGCAGCTCAGTATGAGGTATTGCGTAAGAATGGTCACACTCCATCTGAGGCATTCAACGAGACAGTCGAGGAGCTTTCACAGAGCTTGATGCCACTCATCGCCGAGAATGGTATGGACTGGATGTATGCCAACTGCTCTACAACAGCTCAGCGTGGTGCGCTCGATTGGTGGAAGAAGTTCCGCGATGCTACAATGCCTGTATTCGAGGATTTGTATAGCGAGGTAGCATGTGGCAACGAGGCTCAGCGCAGTATCGACACCAACTCTCAGCCTGACTACCGTCAGAAGTTGGAGGAGGAGCTCAAGGAGATGCGCGAGACTGAGATGTGGCAGGCTGGTGCAGTAGTTCGCAAGCTCCGCCCAGAGAATAACTAAAATTTTAGCGTTAACTCACCCAGATCGGGTTCTGAATGGCTCGATCTGGGATCTATACAACACTCAATATATGAGCGAAAAAGTATATATTTTTGACACCACGCTACGCGATGCAGAGCAGGTCCCTGGTTGTCAGCTCAACACTATCGAGAAGATTGAGGTGGCACGCCAGTTGGAAAAGTTGGGCGTGGATATCATCGAAGCGGGATTTCCTATCTCAAGTCCGGGGGACTTCAATTCGGTGGTGGAGATCTCTAAGGCTGTGAGCAATCCTACGATTTGCGCCCTGACAAGAGCCGTAAAGAAGGATATTGATGTGGCAGCACAGTCACTCCAGTTCGCCAAACGAGGTCGAATACATACAGGTATCGGCACCTCGACTTACCATATCTACGAGAAGCTACGTATGACACCTGAGAGTGTCATGGAGCAGGCTGTAGAGGCTGTAAAGTATGCTCGCCGATTTGTCGATGACGTGGAGTTCTATGCAGAGGACGCAGGTCGTACCGATCAAGAGTTCTTGGCTCGCGTGGTGGAGGCTGTAATCGCAGCTGGTGCTACGGTGGTTAATATCCCCGACACTACGGGTTATTGCTTGCCAAGCGAATATGGAGCCAAGATCGCATATCTTAAGAACAACGTACCAAACATCGACAAGGCAATAATCTCTACCCACTGCCACAACGACTTGGGTATGGCTACGGCTAACACTTTGGCAGCGGTGCAGAACGGAGCGCGTCAGGTGGAGGTTACAATCAACGGCTTGGGAGAAAGAGCTGGTAATACGGCGTTGGAGGAGGTTGTGATGGCTATCAAGTGCCATAACAATCTCGATTTCGAGGTAGGCATCGACTCACGACAGATCATAAACACAAGTAAGTTGGTTTCAAATCTGATGCGCATGCCTGTGCAGGCTAATAAAGCTATCGTAGGTCGCAATGCATTTGCACACTCTTCGGGCATCCATCAAGATGGTGTTTTGAAGAGCCGAGAGACTTATGAGATTATCGACCCTGAGGATGTTGGTGTAGATCAGTCAAGCATTGTTCTTACGGCTCGCAGCGGTCGTGCAGCACTGAAGCACCACTTGGCAGAGATCGGCTACAATCCAGACAATGAGGCGTTGGATGAGATATATCAGCGTTTTCTGGAGTTGGCAGATAAGAAGAAGATGGTTACAACCCGCGATTTGGAGGTGCTGATCGGTACAGCCGCATCGCATCGCCGCATGAGTATCCAACTCACAGGCTTGCAGATTGTCTGCGGTAAATCAACAATCCCTACTGCTACCGTTCAGATCAGTTTCGATGGTGACACATTCACCGAGACTGCTTGCGGAAACGGTCCTGTCGATGCGGCAATCAACGCTGTGAAGAACATCACCAAACGCAGAGTACATATCGAGGAGTTCCTGATTCAGGCAATCACACGTGGTAGCGATGATTTGGGTAAGGTGCATATGCAGATATCACACAAGGGCAAGATGTATCACGGCTTCGGAGCAAATACCGATATTGTAACAGCTTCGGTTGAGTCATTTATCGATGCTATATCTAAAATATCATAGAGAATGAACACACTTTTCGATAAGATATGGGATGCACACACCGTCAAGACTATTGACGGTGGCTCGTGCGTTCTCTACATTGACCGTCAGTACATCCACGAGGTGACAAGCCCGCAGGCTTTTGCAGGACTTAAGATGCGTGGTATAGAGGTATTCCGTCCCGATCAGGTTACGGCTAGTCCCGACCACAATATCCCAACCAAAAATCAACACCTGCCTATCGCAGATAAGGAGTCTGCCGCGCAGGTTGCCACTTTGGAGCAGAATTGCCAAGCAAACGGGATCACCATATTCCCTATCGGCTCACCTCGAAACGGCATCATCCATGTGATTGGTCCTCAGACGGGTTTGACTCAGCCAGGCATGACGATTGTCTGCGGCGATAGTCACACCTCGACACACGGCGCATTGGGTTGTGTAGCCTTCGGTATAGGTACAAGCGAGGTAGAGATGGCATTGGCATCGCAGTGCATCTTGCAGTCGAAACCTAAGAGCATGCGTATCAACGTGGAGGGTAAGCTCAAAGAGGGTGTTACCTCAAAGGACATAATCCTCTACATCATCTCCCAATTAGGCACAGGAGGAGGTACAGGACATTTCGTGGAGTTCGCAGGGTCGGCAATTCGATCTCTTTCGATGGAGGCTCGTATGACAATCTGTAACATGAGTATCGAGATGGGTGCGCGTGGTGGCATGATTGCCCCCGACCAGACCACATTCGACTACCTGAAGGGGCGCGAATTTGCACCTCAGGGCAAGGAGTGGAATAAGGCAATAGAGCGTTGGAGCAAACTCTACTCAGAGCCTGATGCGATATTTGACCGCGAAGTGACATTCCGCGCCGAAGATATTGAGCCAATGATCACATACGGAACAAATCCAGGTATGGGTATAGCCATTACAGGTTCAATCCCTACATCGGATGGTATGGATCAGACTTCGAAGGCTTCGTTTGCCAAGGCCCTTGGTTACATGGGCTTCGCAGAAGGCGATAAGATGCTGGGCAAGAAGATAGACTATGTATTTGTAGGTAGTTGTACCAACGGTAGAATTGAGGATTTAAGAGCCTTTACCCACTTTGTCAAAGGTCGCAAGAAGGCTGACAACGTGACAGCATGGATCGTTCCAGGAAGTAAGGAGGTCGAACGTATGGCAATAGAGGAAGGTCTGAAAGATATTCTTGCCGAGGCGGGATTCGAATTACGTGAGCCAGGATGTTCAGCATGCCTTGCCATGAATGAGGACAAAATCCCAGCAGGCAAGTATTGCGTTGCCACTTCAAACCGCAACTTCGAGGGACGACAAGGTCCTGAATCACGCACACTGCTGGCAGGTCCATTGGTGGCAGCCGCAGCAGCGGTAACAGGAGTAATAACCGATCCAAGAGAGTTGATGTAAAGCTAAAAGATTATGAGAGAGAAATTTACAACACTTACCTCAAGCGTAGTACCAATCAAGATCGAAAACATAGATACCGATCAGATTATCCCAGCTCGTTTTCTCAAGGCGACAACTCGCGAAGGATTTGGCGACAACCTCTTCCGCGACTGGCGTTACGACAAGGAGGGTAACAAGAGAGCCGACTTTGTGATGAATTCAGCTACATACGGTGGCGAGATTCTGGTTGCTGGCAAGAACTTCGGATGCGGATCAAGTCGCGAACACGCAGCATGGGCTATTGCTGGTGCAGGATTTAGAGCCGTAGTATCGAGTTTCTTTGCCGACATCTTCCGCAACAATGCTCTCAACAATGGTCTTTTGCCTGTAACCGTCAGCGAAGAGATGCTTGCAGAGATATTCTCTACGGTAGAGAGTGACCCTAAAGCAGAGCTTAAAATAGACCTTGAGGCACAAAGTATCGAGATTGTAGGGACAACACACAAGGAGTCATTCGAGATCAGCCAATACAAAAAGGAGTGTTTGAAGAATGGATATGACGATGTGGACTACTTGGTCAGCATACGCAATGAGGTGGAACAGTTTGAAAACAAGTGATTAAGATGAAAGAAGTTAAGATAGCAGTATTGCCTGGTGATGGTATCGGACCAGAGATTATCGCTCAGGCAGTCAAGGTAGTGGATGCCGTAGCTGCAAAACTCGGATACAAGATTAGTTATCAAGAGGCTAAGGTCGGTGCCGCAGCCATTGATGCAGTAGGTGACCCATATCCCGATTCGACACATGAGGTATGTATGGCATCTGATGCCGTATTGTTCGGTGCAATCGGAGATCCCAAGTATGACAACATGCCCAACGCCAAGGTGCGTCCAGAGCAGGGTTTGCTCAAGATGCGCAAGAAGTTGGGATTGTATGCCAATCTGCGCCCTGTATCTACGATAGATGCACTATTGCACCGTTCGCCACTTCGCTACGACTTGGTAGAGGGTGCTGACTTCATCTGCGTTAGAGAACTTACGGGAGGTCTCTATTTCGGACGCCCTCAAGGACGCTCGGAAGATGGACTTACGGCATACGATACATGCGTATATAGCAAGGATGAGATCGAGCGCATCTGTCGCTTAGGATTTGAGTATGCAGCTCAAAGACGAGGCAAGCTCACGGTAGTTGATAAGGCAAATGTGTTGGCGACATCTCGTCTTTGGAGAGAAACAGCGCAAGAGATGGCTAAGGAGTGGCCTGAAGTAGAGGTTGAGTATATGTTTGTGGACAATGCTGCGATGAAGATCATCCAGCAGCCACGTCATTTCGATGTTATCGTGACAGAGAATATGTTTGGCGACATACTCACCGATGAGGCAAGCGTTATCACTGGCTCGCTGGGACTACTGCCTTCGGCTTCGATAGGTACTCACACATCACTTTTTGAGCCGATACACGGATCATACCCACAGGCTGCAGGTAAGAATATAGCAAATCCTATTGCCACTATTTTGTCGGCTGCAATGATGTTTGAATACGCATTTTCGGACATGGAGGCTGGAGCGATGATTCGCCGAGCAGTGATACGCTCAATAGAGCAGAACATCGTGACCGAGGATATCGCACCTGAGGGTGTAAAGCCCAGCTCGACAACTGAAGTGGGTGACTATATCGCTGCAAATATCTAATACCGAAAATTTATGACTAAAGAAAAAGGATATTTCCCTGCGCTGAACGATGTGATGTCGGCTGAGCATACTCTCAGAGAGATACTCAACCCCACCCCACTGATGGAGAATCGCAATCTATCCCAGAAGTATGGGGCTGAGATCATGCTCAAGCGCGAGGATTTGCAGATGGTACGCTCGTACAAGATCCGCGGAGCATACAACAAAATCCGTTCGCTGAGCAAGGAGCAGATGGAGCGAGGCATTGTATGCGCGAGTGCGGGCAATCACGCTCAGGGAGTAGCACTCTCATGCAACAAGCTCGGCATCAAGGGAACGATATATATGCCCGTAACCACCCCAAAACAGAAGATCAATCAGGTCAAGATGTTTGGTGGCGAGAATATCGAAGTGGTATTGGAGGGCGATACATTTGATCAGGCAAACGCCGCTGCCGAGAAGGCTTGTGTTGAGAAGGGCAAGACATTCATCCCTCCGTTTAACGATGAGAAGGTAATCGAGGGTCAAGGTACAGTAGGTTTGGAGATCCTGCAGCAGAGTCCTGCGGCAATTGACTACATCTTCATCCCGATAGGTGGTGGAGGCTTGGCATCGGGTGTGGGAGCAGTATATAAGCAGATGTCCCCCACGACCAAGATCATCGGAGTAGAGCCTGCGGGAGCAGCATGTATGCGATTGGCGATAGAGCGTGGTGAAGTATGTTCGTTGGAGAGCATCGACAAATTTGTCGATGGCGCAGCAGTTCAACGCGCTGGAGATAAAACATTTGAGATTTGTCGCGAGGTGCTGGATGATATTGTGGTTGTGCCAGAAGGCAAGGTCTGCACTACAATCCTCAATCTCTACAACTTCGATGCGATAGTGGTTGAGCCTGCGGGCGCACTCAGCATCAGCGCACTGGACTACTACAAGCACCAGATCAAGGGCAAGAATGTGGTCTGCGTAGTGAGTGGTAGCAACAATGATATTGTCCGCATGGAGGATATCAAGGAGCGATCGTTGCTTTACGAGGGTCTGAAGCACTACTTCGTTGTTAAGTTCCCACAGCGCGCGGGTGCATTGCAGAACTTTGTGACCAACGTACTCGGTCCACATGATGATATCACATACTTCGAGTACAAGAAGAAGACTAATCGCGAGAAAGGACCCGTATTGATTGGCATCGAGTTACAGAATCCCGATGATTTTGAGGGCTTGACGCAGCGTATGATTGAGAACAATATCGAATATGAATATCTGAACGATAATCCCAATTTGTTTGAGTTCTTGATCGGATAGATCACCTCTTGGTATTATATAATCAGCCGTAGTCCGCAAGAGTGGATTACGGCTGATTTTTTATGCTCAAATATGTCGTTGGCAGTGCCAATCATCGGGCTAAAGCCCCTATGGCATGACATAGACTATATACTATAACAAAAAAGAGCTTGCCCCTCAGGGACAAGCTCTTGAAATATAACTTAAGATCTACTACAAATCAAGGTAGTACCAGTCATCATACCTACCGAATGAACCAGCACTTACTGTCATCTGAGTCTCAATCTGGAATGCCTTGTACTCTGCATTGTAGAAAGTATAGCTTGGATCTGAATCAACATACCAGTAAACCATACCGTAGCTTGGGTGCATGAATCCAGAAGGAATTACATACAAACCGCCGCTTACACTGCTTGATACTGGCTTGATAGACTCGCTCTGACCATCCCACTCAAAACGCAAGTGGTAACCCTCCTGAGCGTAAGACATACCCATAGCTGAAAGCATTGTGTAGTATGGAGATACGAAACGATACTCATCGCGACCGTCAGCCTTCTGCAACACTACCTTACCCTCAAAGTTCTGACCGAACAAACCGCCCATGTGACCAGAAACAAGAGTAGCTGTGCAGAAATCCTGCCAGAGGATACCCTCATACTTGAACTCATATGCCTTAAGGTTATTGCCTGCATCAGCAACTACAGCAGTAATTACATACTTACCAGCCAAGTTCTCGAGCAAGATATCCTGATCGGCAGCCTCATAGCTTGTACCATTCTCAGATACATACTTAGCGTAAGCAGCCTCACCCTTAGATGAAACGTATGCCTCCTTATCAGCCTCCAACTCTGCCAACACCCACATCTTCTTAGATGTAGAGTTAGGGCAAATACGAAGCTTACATGTTGTGTCAGGATCACACTCCTTTGGAGCTGCCAACTGATAGATAGTTGCTACAGCTGTTGGATCGTTACCTGGCTCTGTACCTACTTCCTCGGTACATGCTACCATTGTAGTTGCTACAAAGGCAGCAAAAAGCAAATATAAATACTTTTTCATAATCAAACTCTCAATTTATTACCATGCAGGCTCTGAGTTACCTGTTGGCTGGATTGGTGTTGGGTTATTTGTACAAGCACGGTTGAAGTTAGTCTCAGTCTGTACGATACAGAGGTGCATCCACTGTGGTACACCAGTTGTATTCCACTGGTAACCATCGATGTGGTTAGTGCCTGTATAACTACGAGTAATACCCTTGTTCAAACGCTTGATATCGAATGTAGCGAGTGCGCTCTCACCGAAGAGCTCTACACGGCGCTGCCACCAAACGTTATCACGGAATGACATCTGAGCGTTGTACTCATAAGCTGCATCACGAGTCTTAGCAAATGCTGTGAGCTTAGAAATACCCTCAGCCTCGCGACCCTCCTGCATACCGATAGCCTCAGCCTCGATAAGGATCATCTCCTCAACACGGATAGATGGAACTGATACTACAGTACCCATGTAGTTATCCTTACGACCTGCGTCACCACCTGCTGCACGGAACTTCATAACGATGTAACCAAGGTAACCAGCATCTGATGGAGTATCAACTACTACCTCAGGATAGTCTGTATAGTTAGCCAAGAAGTTAACTGCCTCAGCGCGGCTCATATCGTCCACTGATGGGTCAATGAAGCACATCTTACGGAAGTCAGTGTCAGGAATTGTAGAGTAGAGGTGTGCATCAATACGCTTTGGCTGACCATAGCTTGATGCATACCAACAACCATGCTGACCCTCCAAGAACCACTGGCAACCCCAGTTTGTATCAGAGTCATTCTCCTTGATAGCAGCGTCAGAAGCCTCATAAGTGAATGAGTGGATCCAAGCGTTGTTAGGAGTGTTGAATGCTGCGTTACGATCCATGTACTGAGCCTCAGTAAGTGGTGAGTAACCCTCCTGTGCCAACTTAGCGTACTTCTCAGCCTCTGGATAGTTCTCCATTGTGAGGTAAGCACGAGCCTTAAGAGCGTAAACTACAGATACATCGAACTTATCAGTATCGGTACCACGATCATAACCTGCCAAATACTTCTCTGCGTTATCCAAGTCTGAGAGGATCTGAGCCCACATAACCTCGTTAGTAGCACGTGGGTTGTTAGCCAAGTCCTGAGTAGTCTCTGTTACCAAAGGTACAGTCTCAGACTCCTTGTTGAGAGCATAAGTCTCCTGAGCGAACATACGGGCCAAGTCCATGTAGCAGAATGCACGGCAAGCATATGCTGTACCAGCACCAAGCTTCTGAGAATCATTAGGCTCACCACCGATAATACCGAGAACGATATTACAGTTGTTGATCCACTTGTAGAAGTATGTCCAAGGCATCTGGCAGATCAAATACTGGCTACCAAGAGCCACACCAGAAGTATACCATTGTGAGAATGTAGAACCATCCTCGATCACGATGTCCTGACCCATTACGCCCCAGTGGAACATGAATGATGGATAACCACCCAAGTCATAACCATAGCTTGAGCCGAATGAGTATGAACCAACCATTGACGCTGTGATCGCAGATACATACATATCGAACGCACCAGGAGCAGCTGCAACCTGATCGCTTGTAGCATAGTTCGACTGCGGATTAATCTCCTTCATACAGCTTGTCATCAAAGAAGCCGCAGAGAGTGCTACGATTGCAATTTTAAATATATTTTTCATATCTGTGTCCTCCTATAAATTAGAATGTCAACTGAATACCACCTGTGATAGTACGTACTGGAGAGTATCCGATACCGTATGTATTACCCTCAAATGAGTAACGTGGATCCAAACCCTTACGTGCTGACCAATAGCAGAGGTTCTCACCAGCTACATATACACGCAACTTAGCCTTGTGAGAGAACAACTTCTCAGGGATAGTATAACCTACTACGAATGACTGGAAGTTAAGGTAGCTTGCATCAGTCATGAAGCGGTCAGAAGAAGCAGCTGTGTACTGATCCTGATACTGCCAACGTGGAATATCTGAAGATGTATTATTTGGGCTCCAAGACTTGAGGTAATCCTTGTGGAAAGTCTCACCTGTAGGGCTTGTAGATGGAGCCATCAAAGAAGCATAGTACAAGTCGTTGATCTCACCACCGATCTGGTAATCGAAGATAGCCGATACATCGAAGTTACCTACGCGCAAGCTTGTAGAGAAACCACCGAATACATCTGGCTGACCTGAACCCTGAGCGTACTCAGTAGCCTCGTTGAAGTCGTAAGTTGTAGTATAGCCCTCGATGATAGCGCGACCATCTGCACCAGCTACAACCTCACCATTAGCATCTGTCTTGTAGATAGTCTTCTGGAACATAGCCTTACCCTGCTCGTCAACACCTACGTAGTGTGGCAAGTGCAATGAGTGAAGCTCACCGCCTACCTCCATCCAGTACTGGTTGTAACCGTTAGGAGTTGTCTCTGAGTAACCACCATACAATGGATCAACCTTAGATGCTGGCAAAGAGAGGATCTTTGTCTTATTGTGAGCGATATTTGCGCTTACATTCCAGTTAACCATCTTAGTGCGGATCAAATCTGCAGAAAGAGTAAGCTCGACACCTGTATTGCGGATATCACCGATGTTGTCGTACATACCACGTGTACCTGATGACTCAGGGATAGATACCCAGAACAAAAGGTCTGTAGTCTTCTTAGAATATACATCGAAGTTACCGCTCAAGCGACCCTGCCACAAGCTGAACTCAACACCAGCGTTGAAGTTTGTAGTAGTCTCCCAAGTGATATTTGGGTTACCCTTCATACGGAATGAAGTAGATGTAGAAGTATCAGTATCCTTGATGATGTTATATGTATCGATGTAAGCATAAGAACCGATAGAGTCGTTACCCTGCTGACCGATAGAAGCCTTAACCTTCAACATATCCAACCACTGAACGTCTGACAACCAGTTCTCCTTAGACATAATCCAAGCACCACCGACTGACCAGAAGTTACCCCAACGGTTCTGCTTAGCAAAGTATGAAGAAGCATCGCGGCGGAATGAGAATGAAGCGTAATACTTAGAAGCATAGTCGTACTGTGCGCTAAGCATGTAACCCTCTACGTTGTAACCTGAACGGTATGAGTTAGCTGTAGCCTGAGCCTTACCAGCAGTAGCGTTGATCTCAGGAACATCTGGAGAGAACATACCGAGTGACTTAGCACCGATGTATGCCTGCTCGTTCAAGTAATACTCGTGACCTGCCATTACGTTCACGTTGTGATCACCGAAAGTCTTGTAGAATGTCAAAGTCTGGAGGTGATTCTGACGGAATGTGCTTGTGTTAGAACGTGTAACAGCACCGTTAGTAGTAGCTGCGTTACCTACGAACATGTTAGCAGTAGCAGTAGCATCTGTGAAGCCCCAAGTAACTGTGCTCTGGATGTTTGCCTTCAACCAGCTTGTGATGTCAGCCTGAGCTGTGAAAGTAGCGTTGAGCTGGTTACCACCTGAACGGTTCAAGTCGTACTCGTTCATACCGAGTGGGTTAGATGTTGATACGTATGGACGAATCAAACCTGGGTATGAGTTCTCACCTGAAGAGAAGTCATACATCTTGTTACCCTGAGAATCCTTAGCGATATAAGGCACACCACCTGAATCTACCTTACGAACGTAAACTGGGAAGATAGGAGCGATGTAAGATGTAAAGCTGAACGCTGAGTTACCCTGAGAGAGTGACTCTGAAGATACAAAACCTACGTTTGCACCTACGTTCAACCACTTACGAGCCTGATAGTCAGCCTTGATACGAGCTGTGAAACGCTCGAAGTTGTAGTTCTTAACGATACCCTCCTCGTTCAAGTAACCAACACTCATGTAGTAGTTAGTGCGGTTAGAAGAGCCATTGAGGTTTACGTTGTACTCCTGACGAAGGCTTGTCTTGTAAGTCTCATCCATCCAATCATCTGGAGTCAAGTAGTAAGTCTCACCATTAGCCTCATAACGACGACCAAGCTTAGCCTTAGGGTTGAGCTTACCGTCCTGACCGATCAACATCTCACCAGCTGGGTATGAGAATACGTTGTACTTCAAGTCACCGAGCATAGACTCGTTAGCCTTGATGTGAGCAGCGTCCATTGCCATACCATCACCATAGTAATACTTGTTGTAGAGCTGTGCGTAGTAAGCCTCATAGTACTCACCTGGATCCTTGATTACATCATAATCCTTAGCAGCACGAGTACCTACACCCCACTTAGCGTCAACTGTGATTGTAGCCTCCTTGTTGCGAGCCTTCTTAGTAGTGATCAAGATCACACCAGCAGCACCACGAGCACCATACAAAGCAGCTGAAGCAGCGTCCTTCAAGATAGTGATAGACTCGATATCAGTCTGTGCGATATTGCTCAAAGAAGCTGAATAAGGAGCACCATCCACGATGATAAGTGGAGAAATGCTTGCCTCCAATGAGCTGATACCACGAACATTGATAGTACCTGTTGAACCAGGAGCACCAGATGCACCACGCATCTGAAGACCTGGTACAGAACCTACCAAAGTGTTCAATACGTTAGAAGTCTGACGCTTATCCAAATCCTCTGACTTCATAACTGAAGCAGAACCTGTAAAGGCCTCCTTCTTTGTTGTACCGTAGGCAACTACGATAACATTGTCGATGTTCTGAGTATCCTGCTTCAGAACAACTTTAAGCTTCTGCTGACCGGCGATAGCTACAATCTGAGCCTCATAACCGATAAAGGAGATAACCAATGATCCATCCTTTGGCGCATTCACCGAAAAATGACCATTCTCTCCTGTAACAGCACCTGTGTTGGTACCATCAACGATAACAGTTGCACCAACTATAGCGTAACCTGCCTCGTCAACAACAGTACCTGTCACCTGCATATTCTGTGCAAGAGCCGCAAAGCTCACCGCCAGAACAGCAACGATAGAAAGTACAATTTTCCTAACCATAAGCATTAATTTTTGTACGTTTATTAAAAATTTCGTATTCTTTTTCAATAGAAAAATACTCTGCAAAGATAATTGTTAAATAATTAATTAACAAAAAAATTTAATAAAAAATTAACATTGTTTAATAATTATAGATAATCACGCAATGTTCGATTATAAATCATTACACACATATAGGCTTTAGATTACAATTTTAAACCAAAATATGATTTTTTGTATAATTAATGCACAAATCAATCAAAAACAAAGATTATTTGGGTGAAATTAACACTCAAAACAGCGTCTTGAATAACAAAAACAAACCTCAGAACTCACTATAAAACAGATATTTACAATTTCTCGGCAAAAATGTAACTGATTTAAGATTAATAATTATTTATCTCAAATCGGTTATAGCCATATAGCCACACCTATATATATAATAGTTATACTATTTACTTTTACGCTCCTTCAAAAGCAGATGCTCGAGCAAGATTACGGTCAATACACCCATAACGAAACCATTTCCGATAATAGGACGTAACATTTCGGGAATAACACTCATCGGAATAATACCAAAAACCAGAGCCACGATTATAGGCAAACCCACTGTGAGAGCATGGTCGAAACTCTTAATCGAATTACCCGAAACAAGTGTAGAGAAGGATGCAGCCAACTGTGTTCCCATCAAATAGAGCAAAATAACGCCGATAACACTATTAGGAATGGCGGTAAGCAATGTGATGACTGGCGGAATGAACGCGCACACAATCAAACCTAACGAAGCGGGCAGAAGCGCGTAGCGAGAAGCACATGACGATGAGGCGATAACTCCTGGCGACATAGTATAATTTACAGGTCCGATTATACCCATCGAACCTGCCACAATATTCAGCACACCAGTCAAGCCCACACCACGGCGACAACGGCGATCCATCTGAGGAGTTTGGAGCAAAGCTCCAGTAGATTGGATCGAGCCTATATCATTGATAAGCAATGCTATATAGCATATCAGAAATGCCACAATCATACTCCAATCAAACTCCACAGCAGGAAGAAACATACGTCCCTGAGGAGTTGATGCACCAATAAAAATCTCCGCAAAGCCTCCCTGCACGATGTAATACAACAAGCACCCTACAAATAGCGACAAAGGCACAACAACAGATTTCAACACGCCCTTCAAACGACTATTTGCCACCACCATAGCTGGCACTCCCAACAAGGCAAACCATAAAGCAAAGGTATGACACTCAGGATTAGATGCTGGGAATATCAAATTTTTAATGGTCGGACCAAGTGTATAGGCTATAAGCATCATGATAACCACCACGATACGAGGTGTAAAGATCTTTTGCATATACTCAAGCAAACGACCAGCCGAGAGTAGAACGACAGCCACACCGCCGACAATCAGCGAAGTGTAGATTTTATTGGTATTTATAGCTTCGCCCTGCGATGTCAAAGCTGTAATTATACCCACCAACAGCACCGATGCGGGACCTGAGATAATAGGCATACGATGACCTATGAATATCTGCAAAATTGTAGCAACTCCCATAAAGGCAAAAACCTTCTGGGCATAGAAAACCTTCTCTGCATCAGACCCTTGCGCGATAAAGATAGAGGTAACAATCACCGCAACAGCCAATACAAACCACTGCAAACTATATACTAACAATTGCCCCAACTTTGGGCGATCATCTATACCATATTTCAATTCCATAATAAAAGCGATTTTGGCAAAGATAGGTTTTCGAGAAATAACCGCCAAAAAAAGCCTGCAAAAAATGCAGGCTTCGTATTTATGTTCAATAATCAGAGCCGATTATTTCTTCTCAATCAGACGCTTAGCCTCGAGCGGATTATCGGTTGTGATGTAATCCACACCGTGATCAATACTCCACTGGATATCAGCAGTGCTGTTCACAGTCCAGATATTAACCTCCAAGCCCAAAGCCTGAGCAGCCTTGATCCACTCTGGGTGCTTCTTCAAAACGCCATGGTTGTAGTCAATACCTGTAAAGCCCAACTTCTTGCACTCGATAGGAGACAACTCGCCATTAAGGTAGGCAACCTTAATGCCCTTAGGACCATACTTGACCAACTCCTGACATACATGTTTGCTGAATGCGATATACTCCACATCCTTCTTGAGCTTATGTTTCTTAACCATCGCCAAGATATTCTTCGTTACACGAGTCTCGCGCTCTGGGGTGTCATGGCTCTTAATCTCGATAATGAGCTTAGTGGCAGTATTCTTCTTAGCCTGAATCAGATACTCCTCCAAAGTAGGAAGGATCTCGCCATTCTCCAACTTAGCAGCGCGCAGAGTCTCAAAATCGGTCTCCTGCACCTTCATGCCTGCATGATTAGGACCATGAACAACAATCAAAACTCCATCCTTAGTCTCATTAATATCACACTCCGAGCCAAAAAATTTATGATCCTGAGCATTAACTAATGCCGAGAGTGAATTACGAACAGAGTTACCTGTTGCATGGAAACCACGATGTGCAACAATCTGAGACTGTGCAAAAATAGAACCTGCCGAAAAGAGAGCTACGGTAAAAAACAAAAACTTTTTCATAGGTTGAATTTTATTTAACTTATATATAATTATCTAAAAAATATTGAAATATTGCCATTTTCTCCGCATTGAATTAACGACCCAGAATAACCACAATAATAGACAAAGTTAATAATTTTATCGCAATAAAACATCACGCAGTATGAAAAAAATCCCATCAATACATTTTCTTAAAATTATTCTCACATTTTAGTTAATATATATGCGGAAATAACCAAATTTATTTGTAAATTTGCATAACATGTGTACTTTCATTGCGTTTCTTAACGTAGAATTACATACAAACGCTGAAAGATTATTTAGATTTAGGTATTTATAAACATAAAAAAACTATGCAAAACAAGTATTCACTGCCCTACGATGGAGGCTTAATCCTTGAGGGAACTCCAAAGGATATTATCCATCGCTATGAGAAGGTCCCAACCTCTGTGTTCGACTCTGAGGCTGAAGGCGTAAATTACGTTGTCAACGAACTTATCAATGCCATCAAGAAGCACGAAGCAACAGAGCCTCAGCGTCTGTTTGCATTGGGTCTCACTACTGGTCGCACTCCTATTGGAGTTTACATCGAGTTGGTAAATCGCTACAAAGCAGGCGAGATTTCGTTTAAGAATGTAGAGGTTTATAGCCTTGACGAATTCTACCCTATCAAGGCTTCAGAGCAGCAGAGTCGTAACTACCGCATCCACGAGGACTTTATCTCATTGGTGGATATCGCACCTGAGAATGTTCACATCATTGATGGTTCTGTTCCTGCCGATAAGATCTCTGATTACTGCGCGGAGTATGACCGCAAGGCTCGTAACATTGATTTGATGGTAATCGGTATGGGTACTCAGGGTCAGATTGGTTTCAACGAGCCTGGATCATACGCCAAATCAACAACTCGTTTGGTGCAGCTCACATATCAGTCTCGCAAGCAGCAGGCTGGTCTCTTCTTCGGTGCTGAGAACACTCCACGCATGGCTATCACAATGGGTCTTAACACCGTAATGAGTGCAAAGCGTATCATCTTGATGGCATGGGGCGAGGATAAAGCAAACATCATTAACAAGGTTGTAGAGGGCGATGCTACACGTACCATCCCTGCATCTATGCTCCAGAACCATCCAGCAATCGAGGCTGTAGTGGATGAGACTGCTGCAGCGCTGCTTACAGTAAAGAAGGCTCCTTGGATTGTAGGTCCATGCGACTGGACAGAGCGTCTTGTTCGTAAGGCTGTGGTATGGTTGTGCGAGGTAGTGAAGAAGCCTATCCTGAAACTCACATACAAAGACTATATCGAGCATTCGTTAGGGGAGTTGTTGGATGCTACAGGCATGACATACGACAAGGTGAATATCAAGGTTTTCAATGACTTGCAGCATACAATCACAGGCTGGCCCGGTGGTAAGCCAAATGCTGACGATTCGACTCGTCCTGTACCATCTACTCCATTCCCTAAGCGTGTGATTATCTTCTCTCCACACCCAGATGACGATGTTATCTCGATGGGAGGTACATTCATCCGCTTGGTTGAGCAGGGTCATGACGTACACGTAGCATACGAGACTTCGGGTAATGTTGCAGTACACGATGACGTAGTATTGCAGCATATCGACTCGGCTCGCGAGCTTGGTTATGGCGACCGCATGGAGGAGGTTAAGCAGATCATCGCTTCGAAGAAGAAGGGCGAGCCAGAGCCTCGTGCTTTGCTCGATCTGAAGGGTGCAATCCGCCGCGCTGAGGCTCGTGGTGCAGTTCGTTCATTCGGCTTGAATGAGGATACCAACGCTCACTTCCTCAACCTGCCATTCTATGAGACAGGTGGTATCAAGAAGGGACAGCGTACAGATAAGGATATTGAGATCATCACCGAACTTTTGCAGCAGGTTAAACCTCACCAGATCTATTTGGCTGGCGACTTGGCAGATCCACACGGCACACACCGAGTATGTACAGAGTCTGTATTGGAGGCTCTCTTCCGCCTGAAGGATCAGGGCGAGAAGTGGCTTGAGGAGTGTGTAATCTGGCTCTATCGCGGTGCTTGGATGGAGTGGGAGATCGGCATGGTCGATATGGCAGTACCATTGAGTCCAGACGAGCTTATCAAGAAGCGTCACGCTATCTACCGTCACCTCTCACAGAAGGATATCGTTCCATTCCCAGGTGATGACAGCCGCGAGTTCTGGCAGAGAGCTGAGGAGCGTACTCAGAACACAGCTCGTTTGTATGATGAGTTGGGTATGGCTGAGTATCAGGCTATCGAGGTATTTGTAAAGATGAAAATTTAATTTAAATCATAATTAGACATGAGATTAATCATCCAGAATACAGCGGCAGAGTGTGGTCGCTGGGCAGCAGAGTACGTTGCCGCACAGATTAACGCTAAGGCTGCAGTAACTTCTGAGCCATTTGTATTGGGTTTGCCTACAGGCTCTACACCACTTGGCATGTATAACGCTCTTATCGAGCTTTGCAAGGCTGGTAAGGTTTCATTTGCAAACGTAGTAACATTCAACATGGATGAGTACGTTGGTTTGCCAGAGGAGCATCCTGAGAGCTACCACTCATTTATGTGGAATAATTTCTTCTCACACGTTGACATCAAGGCTGAGAATGTGAATATTCTCAACGGCAATGCCGAGGATTTGGAGGCTGAGTGTGCTGCATACGAGGCTCGCATAGAGGCTGCAGGCGGTATCGACCTCTTCATCGGTGGCGTTGGCGAGGATGGTCACTTGGCATTCAACGAGCCATTCTCTTCACTCAACTCACGCACTCGTGTAAAGACTTTGACTGAGGATACAATCATCGTGAACTCTCGCTTCTTCGGTGGCGATGTAAACAAGGTGCCAAAGTTGGCGTTGACTGTAGGTGTTGGTACTGTATGCTCTGCTAAGCAGGTTATGGTATTGGCTCTTGGTCACAAGAAGGCTCGTGCAGTACAGCAGTGCGTAGAGGGCGCGGTTTCTCACGCATGGACCATCACCGCATTGCAGATGCATCCAAAGGGTATCATGGTATGTGATGAACCAGCTGTTGGCGAGCTGAAGGTAAATACATACCGCTACTTTAAGGATATTGAGAAGGATAACTTGTAAACTTTAACCACTATGGCAACACCTACTCCTCACATCGGGGCAAAAGCAGGCGAAATAGCCGAGAAGGTCATCATGGCAGGCGATCCGTTGCGTGCTAAATTTATGGCTGAGACATTTTTGGAGAATCCCGTTCAGTACAACAACGTACGCGGCATGTTGGGATTCACAGGCACCTATAAAGGTAAAAGAGTATCGGTACAGGGTCATGGTATGGGAATCCCATCCATCGGCATCTATACATACGAGCTTTTTAACTTCTACGGTGTGAAAAGCATCATCCGCACAGGTTCGGCTGGAGCATACCATCCAGATTTGGAGTTGGGCGATGTAGTTATCGGCATGGGATCATGCACAGATTCGAACTACGGAGCGCAATTCCACCTCCCAGGAACATTTGCCCCTATAGCCGACTTCGACCTTGTGCGCGCCGCAGCTCAAAAGGCTGAGACGATGAGTATTCGCTATAAAGTCGGCAACCTTTTGGCGAGCGATGTATTCTACGGAGACTCTTCGGAGGAGTGGAAGGCTTGGCAGAAGATGGGTGTTTTGGCTGTGGAGATGGAGGCTACGGCTCTCTATATGAACGCAGCACGCAGTGGCAATAAAGCACTCTGCATCTGCACTATATCGGACTCGTTGGTACACGGTACGGCATGTAGCGCAGAGCAGCGTCAGACAAGTTTCACCAATATGATGGAGATTGCGTTCGATATCATCTAACAATTTTTCATCTAATTGTAGAGCAGGCATAAAAATTGCCTGCTCTTTTTGTTTAAACGAGATATTTTCGATAACTTTGGTTACACAAATCTTAAAAACTATTGAAAGATGAATAAGATAGTTGTCATCGGAAGCAGCAACACCGATATGGTAGTCAAGACTTCGCACCTTCCCATCGGTGGAGAGACCGTATTGGGAGGAGACTTCTTTATGAATGCTGGAGGCAAAGGAGCAAATCAAGCCGTTGCCGCAGCACGTTATGGTAACAAAGTGATATTTGTTGCCAAAACAGGCGATGACCTCTTCGGTAGACAAGTTCGGGAAGCCCTAAAGGAGGACAAAATCATCACCGATTATGTTTTTGTAGATGAAGAGCACCCTTCGGGAGTGGCACTTATCACTATAGATAAGCATGCCGAGAACTGCATCGTTGTCGCTTCGGGAGCAAATATGCATCTTGGCACAGCCGATATAGACCAAGCCAAAGAGGAGATCACATCGGCTAAGGTTGTGTTAATGCAGTTGGAGACTCCAATCCAGACGGTAGAATATGCAGCCCAAATAGCTTCAGAGGCTGGAGTTCCTGTAATTCTTAACCCTGCACCAGCTCCCGCGGAGCCACTCAGCGCAGAGCTTTTAAAGAATCTCTACCTCATTACTCCAAACCGTTCGGAGGCATCGCGCATAAGCGGAATAGAGGTTACCGACACTCAGAGTGCGCAACAGGCCGCCAAGACTATCCACGCCATGGGAACAAAGAACGTAATCATCACACTCGGAAGCGAGGGATCGCTGATTTACGATGGCGAGAACTTTACTCTTATCGCAGCGACCAAAGTCGAGGCAGTGGATACTACAGCCGCTGGAGACACCTACAACGGAGTATTAGCAGGAGCGTTGGCAGAAGGCTACAGCCTAACGGATGCAGCACACGAGGCGAGTATCGCATCGGCAATCAGCGTAACACGCATGGGTGCCCAACCTGCAGCTCCCACAAGAGAGGAGATCAACGAGTTTAAAGCAAAAAAATAATCTAAAACACCTATAATTATGTTTATCGTACACGGTTATCTTTTAGCAGTAGTCTTCTGCTTTATCACCATGCTATGTTGGGGATCTTGGGGTAATACTCAGAAGTTGGCAGGCAAGACATGGCGTTACGAACTATTTTATTGGGATTATGTAATCGGCATGGTTCTCTTCGCTCTAATAATCGGTCTTACGATGGGTAGCACGGGAGATCAAGGTCGTCCATTCTTGGAGGATCTGGCTCAGGCTCAGTGGAGTGGCATAGTAAGTGTGCTGATCGGAGGTGTTATTTTCAACGCATCCAACATCCTGCTTTCGGCATCGGTATCGCTGGCAGGACTCTCTGTTGCATTCCCGTTGGGCGTTGGTTTGGCATTAGTCTTAGGAGTAATAATCAACTACTTAGGAGCGCCAAAGGGCGACCCAATGTTGCTCTTCGCTGGCGTAGCACTGATCGTAATTGCCATAGTATGTAATGGCGTGGCATCGGGCAGAATGAACAAAAGCCAAGAACAAGGCGCATCAAACCGCAAAGGTATCATACTTTCGATGGTTGCTGGAGTCTTGATGTCGTTCTTCTACCGTTTTGTAGCAGCAGCAATGGATCTCGACAATTTCGAGCAACCAACAGCAGGTATGCTAACTCCATATTCGGCAATTTTTGTATTCTCGATTGGAGTTCTCATTAGCAATCTATTGTTCAACACGTTAGTTATGCGTAAGCCTTTCGTAGGAGAGCCAGTCAGCTACTCGACCTATTTCAAGGGTAGTTTTTCAACCCACTTGGTCGGCATGCTGGGCGGTGCTATCTGGTGCTTGGGTACTGCATTCAGCTACATAGCAGCAGGTAAGGCCGGCGCAGCAATCTCTTATGCATTGGGACAGGGTGCACCAATGATTGCCGCTATATGGGGCGTGTTTATCTGGAAGGAGTTTAAGGGTAGCGACTCTAAGACCAACACTCTGTTGGCAATCATGTTCCTATTCTTCATAGCAGGCTTAGGACTTATCATCCTTTCGGGAGGAAATTGATAATGGAGATATAGACAAAAACTATTCTTAAAGTATAAAAGGCATCGAAAGTTGTAAAAATTTTTGATGCCTTTTTGCTTGTTTATTCACAGCATAATGTTTTGAGTAGAAGGATTTTTTACTACATTTGTGAATCTAATTATAACCTATATGAAGAAACTTCTACTATCTGCGTTGTGTGTTGTTCTCTCAACACTGCTTTTCGCTCAGACCAATCCTTCACTTAAAGGTCGCGTAGTTGATGCTACCACTAATAAAGTTATCGAATTTGCCGATGTAGTCATCACCGACAAAGATAATAACACAATAGCCTCAACCACCGTAAAGCAAGGTCTCTTTGCTATTCCAAAGGTTAAAAGTGGCGACTTCTATCTGTCGATACTTTTGGTCGGATATCAGCCTTATGTCAGCGAGAAACTCTCGTTTAAAGAGGAGTCCACTATCGACATGGGAACAATCCCTCTGTCAATGGTAGAGACGGGTTTGAAAGAGGTTGTAGTTACAGGCGAGAAGAGTCGCGTGGTATATAAGCTTGACCGTCAACGCATAAGCGGCAACTCTTCGCTCATGGCTTCGGGTGGTACAGCTGTCGATATCCTCAAATCTACGCCTTCAATCAGAGTCGATGCCGATGGAGGGATCTCGTTTAGAGGCAGTAGCGGTTTTTTGGTGTTTATAAACAACAAACAATCTCCACTTGAGGGTGCTCAGGCTTTGGAGCAGATTGCAGCAGCAAATATCGAGGATATAGAGATTATCACTACTCCTTCGGCTCGTTATAAGACCGATGGCGATGTGGGTATTATCAACATCATCACAAAGAATCCTACAGAAGAGGGCTTCCAAGGCTCGATAAATCTCTCGGGAAGCACTCTCGGCACATGGAATACAGACATCCTTTTGGCTCACAAGAAGGGATCAAACCGCTTCTATGCAGGTATTGCTGCTTCGGAAATTAAACGTAAGAGTGATTTCGAGCAGACCAAAACCACTCACGTGGATGATTATGTGACAACATCGGATTCCGATGGTGAGCGTTTCGGTATCGTGGCATCATACCTCGGACGCTTGGGATGGGAATTTAACAAGAACAACCACTCGTTGCTTGTAGAGTTGCAAGGTGGCATGGCAAAGAACTCTTCGGGAGGTAACATGAGCTACGATGAGCATCGCACAAAAGCCAATCAGGTTATCAATGACAACCTCTACAACAGCCGTGACCGCTACTCCAACGAGAAGCATATTGCACAAATTACGACCGACTACGTCTGGAAGATCAACGAGCGTGGAGATCGCTTTACAATCAATGGTCGCCTAAGATACGACCCTTATGCGTTGGAGTACACCGAAAGTAATATGTTCGAGCAGTCGGGACTTAGATATGAGGGTACTCGAGGTTACGAGGATGAGCATCATTGGGATTTCGATGGTGGAGCGACATACGAACTCAACTACCGCCAGACGGGTAAAGCTGAGTTGGGATATCAATATACTTCATACAGCGAGCATGGTGAATACAACATTAAGTATTGGGATCGTGGCGCACAAGAGTTTGAGTGGCAAGATGATCTGCATGCGCCATTCTTCTATCGCCGACAGATTCACTCGGCATATCTGATGCTCACCGACAAATTTGGTCCTGTTTCGGTAGATGCAGGTGTTAGAGCAGACCACACTATCGATGAGCTTACAATCAGCGTAAAAGATGCTGATCGCTATATTAAGCGTCTGGAGTTGTTCCCATCGGCACACCTTTCATACGAAGCTCCAGGCAAGAATTTCATCACAGCTGGATACTCATACCGCACCAACCGCCCAGGAATCTGGAAGTTGGAGCCTTATATCACATACGAGGATTACTACACCAAAAAGATCGGTAACCCCGACATTAAGCCCGAATATATACATTCGGCAGAGGTTGGCTACCGCAAGGTAATAGCAGAGGAGAATACAATCTCTGTTACAGGATTCTATCGCCACCGCATAGGTGTTACCGACAATGTCCGCGTAGCACATGAGCCTGGTGTAACACTCGACTCGTTGGTAAATGCTGGTAATGATCGCATGGTGGGCGTAGAGGCTATGATCAACATCAAGAATACGCGTTGGTGGCGAATGACTATCAACGGAAGCCTCTTTGATTATAAATTCACAAGTCGTTACGAAGGAAGTACAGACAATGCCAACACAAGTTACACCGCATCGATGATCAACAACTTCACTTTGGGCAAGAGTACCCAGATGCAGTTTGATGCCAATGTAGTTGGTCCTACCGTGCTTACTCAGGGACGAGAGGAGGCTTATTGCTACTTCGATCTGGCATTGAGACAGGTTTTGCTCAAGAACAGGCTCTCGGCATCGTTTGTTATGCACGACATCTTCCGCACGGCACGCTACAACAACTACCGTATATCAAAGACTCTTCAATCAACCACATATGTCAAACCGCGATACCCTAATATGATGCTCTCGCTGAGCTACACGTTCAACTCTGCAAAGCAGAAGGAGCATCAGGGCGCAGTATCGAGCGGAGCAATGTTTGAAGGAAAAGATTTTTAATAATGAAGGCAACAACTGTAAAATTCCATATAGAATATAAAGCCCCAAGCTCAGAATCGCTACATTTGGTAACCGACAAAGGCTCATACCAAATGTGGAGTACCGACAATGCCAACTGGTATTACGAAGCGGTATTACCACAGAAGAGTACCTACCATTACGAATTGTGCGACAATGAGAATCGCGTCCTACGTCAAGAGGAGGGTGAGCATATATTGGATTACAATGTCGAAGGAGTCTGCATACACGATCGTTGGTATGATGTGCCCACGGATAAGCCATTTTACAGCTCATTTTTTACCGATGGCGTATTTCGCCGTAAGCGTGATGAAAAGCGACTTACGCCAACTGTAGGTTACTTCCTCCTTGAAGTCGAGGCTCCAACCCTAAGATCAGACGAAACACTCGCTATCACGGGTGCAAATCCTATGCTTGGGGGATGGAATACCGACTCGGCACTGATAATGAATAGCGCAGATGCGCCCGTATGGAGTGTTCTCATTCCTGCAGAATTGGCTGGCTCGGAGTATAAGTTTGTGATTTTGGACAACACTACGCACCAACTCAAATGCTTCGAGGATGGGGAAAATCGTCTTCTGCCAAGCCAATGCACCTACGCCACCGTTATACGCGGTCTGAGATTGCGCGATAGTAGAGCAGGTTGGAAGGGTGCTGGTGTAGCCATACCGCTATTCTCACTTCGCAGTAAGGGTGATTGGGGCTGCGGTGAGTTTTCGGATCTTAAGCTAATGGCTCAATGGGCTGCCAAAGTAGGGATGTCGGTGATACAGATCTTGCCGATCAATGACACCACATCGACCTACACATGGCGCGACTCATACCCATATAACGCCATTTCGTCATTTGCGCTGAATCCTATCTACGTCAATCCAAAATTGGCGGCTGACTATTGTAACAAAATAACACAAGGCAAGTTCGAGTCTAAGATCGAAGCTCTGCTGGAGAAATATACACCCAAAGGAGAGAAGCTGAATAAGAAGAGTGCGGTTGACTACGAAGGAGTAATCAAGCTGAAGGATCGCTTCCTAAGAGATCTTTATGCAGTATGTGGCAAGGAGATATGCTCTTCGAAGGCTTTTGAAAAGTTTGTAGTAGCGAATAACACATGGCTCAGACCATACGCTATATTCTGCTCGCTTAGAGATCGTTACAAAAGCACCGACTCAAGCCAATGGAACGAATTGCAATGCTATGACAAGGCTGAGGCAGAGGCTTACTACAAGAAGAACGCAAAACGTGTTGACTTCTACTCATTCGTGCAACTGCTGCTCGACAATGAACTTCTTGGGGTAAAAAATTATGCCCACCGCTTGGGCGTAACTCTCAAGGGCGACATTCCTATCGGAGTCTCGCCATGTAGCGTAGATGTATGGAGCGATCCAGAGCTATACAATACCTCGATGTCGGCAGGTGCACCACCCGATGCCTTTGCCGAAGATGGTCAGAATTGGGGATTCCCAACATACAACTGGGCAAAGATGCGAGAGGATGATTACAGTTGGTGGCGACAGCGACTTGGCAAAATGGCTCAATACTTCGATGCCTACCGCATAGATCACATACTCGGGTTCTTCCGCATCTGGGAGGTGCCGAGAGAGGCTAAAAGCGCGATTTTAGGGCATTTTAACCCCTCTCTACCCTATACTGCCGAAGAGATTCGAGCATTGGGATTCGACTTCGACAGGAAGCTCCATGCGGCACACGATATGCAAAACAGCGAAGCACTCTTTGTCCCATATCCATACAAGGAGGAGAGCTACACCCCTCGCATAGATGGAGCCAAAACCCGACTCTTTGCCTCGTTAGATGCCGCACAACAGAAGGCATTTTGCGCCATACACGATAACTTCTTCTATCAGCGTCACAACGACTTCTGGCAGGAGTGTGCCCTAAGACGATTACCCGCTTTGATCCAAGCTACCAAGATGCTGACGTGTGGTGAGGATTTGGGCATGATCCCAGCTTGTGTACCTCAGACCATGGATCAGGAGAAGATTCTCGCACTTGAGATTGAGCGCATGCCTAAGGAGTATGGCGTGGCGTTCGGTAATCCCGCCTCATACCCATATCTTTCGGTGGCGGCAACATCGACTCACGACATGTCAACCATTCGTGGCTGGTGGAAAGAAGATAGAGCCTTGACTCAGCGATATTGGAATGAGATTTTAGGGTTAGGCGGTGAAGCCGAAAAGGAGTGTTCGGGTAAAACAGCACGCATGATCTTAGAGCGAGAGATGCGATCTGGATCTATGCTCGCTATTCTGCCTCTGCAAGATTGGTTTGCCATTGACGAGATAGTCAGATTCAGCGATGCCGACAAGGAGCGTATCAACGTACCAGCCAATCCAAACCATTATTGGCGTTACCGCATGCACCTTTATCTGGAGCAGTTATTAAAACTAAATGATCTGAATCAAGCTATTCGAGAGATTATATCACTTAGAGCATAAGCGACTGTAACAAAGCGGCGTTAATGGAAATAAAAATCCCGACCTTCATCTTCGGAAGTCGGGATTAAATTTTGCCAAGTGAGGTGCCTTACCGCACCCGCTACCTGATTACTTAGAAAGCTCAGCTACGGCAGCCTTAGCAGGAGTAGCATATGGCTCAGCTGTAACCTTCTTCAAAGTCTCGATAGCCTTAGCCTTGTTCTCCTTAGCGTTGTATGCAGAACCCAAGTTGAAATATACTGCGCTCTTATCCTCCTCGTCAGTCTGCAATGCAGCTGCAGCCTCACCGATCTCAATTACCTTAGCGTAATCCTTCTTGAGGAAGTAAGCCTGAACCAAAACCTTCTGAGCCAAAGCCTTGTCAGCGATAGTCTCTGACATCTTGATGATACCATCAAAGTCATTTGCCTTCTGCAACTCAGCGATCTTGTTGTTAGTGTACATATTCATCTTCTTCTTAGCCTCAGCGATAGGATCAGCATACTTCTCTGCTGGAAGAGCAGCAACCTCAGAGCATACCTTTACACCCTCAGCATACTTATCCAACTTGAAGTAGCTCTCAGCCAAGTTAAGAGCCATAGCTGTGTTCTTAGAATCTGCAGCGTAACCCTTAGCGAAGATCTCAGCAGCCTTAGCGAAGTCACCACCGTTGAAAGCAGCACCACCCTGAGCCTGATATACCTTACCCAACAAACCTGCAGCAGATGCAGCAGCGCGTGCGTTCTTGAAAGACTTAGCAACAGAGATAGCCTTCTCGCAGTTAGCGATAGCCTCAGCGAACTTAGTCTCCTTAACCTTAGCATCAGTTGCCTTCATTGCAGCAGCAGCAGCGCGTGAACCCATACCCTGGAATGCAGCAGGAAGATTCTTCTTAGCACCAGCAACGCACTCCAAGATAGCGTCATCCTCCTCCTCTGCGCCATCAGCGATAACCTTCTCCAAAAGTGGAGCAGCCTTAGCGTAATCCTTAGCTGTAAGAGCCTTAACAGCCTCGTTGTAAGTACCTACAACATCAGTCTGTGCAAATGATGCTACAGAGAACATCACAGCAACTACCATCAAAACAATCTTTTTCATAATTTGTTTTTCGTTTTATAAAGTTATAATTATTTCCAAATTCGGGTCTAAATCCGTTACAAGTGGCAAAATTACAAAAAAAATCTATTACTGCAAACCCATCACAAGTAAATTACACTAATCCCAGACAACCTTTAACTTACTTAGGCTAACGCAACGTCTTAAAAAACTCCTTCATCAACTCCTCGCACTCCTCTCTAAGTACCCCACACTCGACCATAGTCTTAGGATGAAATATACGTCCTTGCAGAGTCGAATAACCTCGCTTGGGGTCTGACGCACCATAGACTACCCTATCAATCTGACTCCAAGCCAACGCTCCAGCACACATGATGCAAGGCTCGACAGTAACATATATCGTACAACCCTTGAGATACTTTCCGCCAAGTGTCGATGCCGCTGCGGTGATTGCCTGCATCTCGGCATGAGCCGTAGCATCACAAAGGCTCTCCACCAAATTGTGCCCTCTGCCGATGACCTGATCACCACACACAACAACAGCTCCAATAGGGACCTCCTCTTGCTTTAACGCTTTTTGCGCCTCATTTATTGCCATGCGCATGAATTTTTCATCACGCTGAGTCTGATTTTGCTCACTCATAGGGTAAAATTTTATGTGCGAAATTAATAAATCGGCAATAATATTCCAAATAACACCCCACTTCTAAAGAGTTTCCACTCGTTAGGAGTTGAAAATCTGCTTTTTTTCGTATATTTGCATTCGGTAAAAAGAAAAACTTAAAACAAAGATAATATGTATAGAAGTCATACATGTGGTGAGTTGCGCCAAGAGCATATAGGACAGAGCGTTACACTCGCTGGCTGGGTGCAGAAGGTACGTAATTTGGGTGCGATGACATTCATCGACCTTAGAGACCGCTATGGTATCACTCAGATCGTTGTCGAGGAGCACTCGGCTGAGGAGACTCGTGAGGCTGCAGCCAAGTTGGGTCGTGAGTTCGTATTGCAGGTAACAGGTAAGGTTATCGAGCGTTCTTCGAAGAACCCTAAGATGCCTACAGGAGACATTGAGCTTGCTGCCGAGAGCATCAAAATCCTGAACGGAGCTCAGACTCCTCCATTCACTATTGAGGAGAACTCTGATGGAGGTGATGATTTGAGAATGAAGTATCGTTACTTGGATTTGCGCCGTCCACCGCTTCAGCGCAATATGGAGCTTCGTCACCGCATGGCACACGCTATCCGTACGTTCCTCGACAAGGAGGGATTCCTTGAGATTGAGACTCCTTATTTGGTTGGCTCAACACCAGAGGGAGCGCGCGATTTTGTTGTGCCAAGCCGTATGAACCCTAATCAGTTCTACGCTCTGCCTCAGTCGCCACAGACCTTGAAGCAGTTGCTGATGGTAGCAGGATACGATCGTTATTTCCAGATCGTACGTTGCTTCCGCGATGAGGATTTACGTGCTGACCGCCAGCCTGAGTTTACTCAGATCGACTGCGAGATGTCTTTTGTCGAGCAGGAGGATATCCTTGAGGTATTCGAGCGTTGGGCAAAATATATGTTCAAGGATGTGATGAATATCGACTTCAATGAGCCATTCCAGCGTATGCCATGGATCGAGGCTATGGAGAAGTATGGTTCAGATAAGCCAGATTTGCGTTTCGGCATGGAGTTCTACGATATTACCGATTTGGCACACGGTCACTCATTCTCGGTGTTTGATGATGCGGAGTATGTAGTAGGTTTTGCAGCTACAGGTTGCGCTGGTTATACTCGTAAGCAGATTGATGCCCTCACAGAGTATGTTAAGCGACCACAGGTAGGTGCTAAGGGATTGGTATGGATCCGTATGGATGAGCAGGGTAATCTCAAATCTTCTATCGACAAGTTCTTCTCGCCTGAGGATTTGAAGGCTATTGCCGAGCGTATGGAGGCTAAGGCAGGTGATTTGATGCTCGTTTTGTGTGGCAAGAAGTTCAAGGCTCTGACTCAGCTTTGCGCATTGCGTCTGCACGTTGGTGAGCAGCTCGGTTTGCGCGATCCTAAGAAGTTTGCTCCATTGTGGATTGTTGACTTCCCTATGTTCGAGTGGGATGATGAGACTGAGCGTTTCTACGCTATGCATCACCCATTCACATCGCCAAAGCCTGAGGATGTAGAGTACATGGAGAGTGATCCTGGTCGTGTACGTGCCAATGCCTATGACTTTGTATGTAACGGTACAGAGATCGGTGGCGGATCAATCCGTATCCACGATGCCAAGTTGCAGGCTCTGATCTTCAAGATCTTGGGCTTCACGCCAGAGAAGGCTCAAGAGCAGTTTGGCTTCTTGATGAATGCATTTAAGTTCGGTGCTCCTCCTCACGGTGGTTTGGCATTCGGCTTTGACCGTTTATGCTCACTCTTCGGTGGCTCGGAGTCTATCCGCGACTACATCGCATTCCCTAAGAACAATGCGGGTCGTGATGTGATGCTCGATGCACCATCGGTGATCGATCAGTCGCAGCTTGATGAGTTGTATCTCTCGCTGGTTAAGCCAGAGTAAAGAAGACTTTATTAAATAAGGCAATCGGGTGCTGACCAAATGAGTCAGCACCCGATTTTCATATAACACAAACTACTCTATCTCTTCAAAATCCTCTTTGCCAGCTCCACACAAAGGGCAAGCCCAATCTTCTGGCAAATTCTCAAAGCTCACACCTGCATCAATACCATTCTCAGGGTCACCAATCGCTGGATCATACTCCCAACCACAAGGGATACATCTATACTTTTTCATATCTTAAAAATTTTATAGGTTATTATTCTGTTTGTTTTCCTATTGCAAATATAGTGCAACATACAACCCTACACAATAGAAAACAATCAAAAGAATTTAAGTCGCTATAAGAAAAACTTATATAACATGTACAGAAAAAAGCGACAGCTCGCAAGCCATCGCTCTTAATCATATAATCCCGACCTCGGATTATACCAAACCAGAGAATCCCATAAACGCCATAGCAAGGATTGCCGCTACGATAAGCGAAACAGGAATACCTTTCAATGCGGCAGGCACATCCTCCAACTCCAAACGCTCACGGATACCAGCAAAGATAACCAAAGCCAAAGCAAAACCGATTGCTGTAGCAACAGAATAGGCAAAGCTCTGCAAGAGGTTAAACTCCTTCTGGATCATCAGGATAGCAACACCCAATACAGCACAGTTGGTAGTAATCAGAGGAAGGAAGATACCCAAAGCCTGATAGAGCGAAGGAGATACCTTCTTCAACACGATCTCGACCATCTGCACCAATGCAGCGATGACCAAGATAAAGACAATGGTCTGCATATACTCGATACCCAGCGGAACGAGGATAAACTCTTGAATAGACCATGCTACCACAGCCGTAAGAGCCATTACGAAAGTTACGGCAGCACCCATACCCAACGAGGTATCAACCTTAGAAGAAACGCCCAAGAATGGACAGATTCCCAAGAACTGCGCAAGTACGACATTATTTACGAATATCGCACCGATAATGATTGCAAAATATGAAAGCTCCATAACTATTTCTTAGCAAATTTGTTAAACAACACCATCACATAACCTAACACGAGGAAGGCTCCTGGAGCCAGAACGAATACCAAAGGCATATACTCTGAGATACCCAACTGATAGCCGAAGATAGCACCGCTACCCAACACCTCGCGCACTGCACCAATTATGGTCAACGACAATGTAAAACCGAGTCCGATACCTATACCATCGAGAATTGAATCAATTGCTCCATTCTTCGATGCAAAAGCCTCAGCACGACCCAAGATGATACAGTTCACCACGATAAGTGGAATGAACACACCAAGACTCGCATAGAGCGATGGTACGTATGCCTGCATAAGCATCTGGATGATAGTCACAAACGAAGCAATAACCACGATAAATGCTGGAATACGCACCTTATCGGGAATCAGATTCTTGATGAGCGAGATAACCAAATTGGACATAATCAACACAGCCATCGTAGCTACACCCATACCCATACCATTGATTGCCGAAGTGGTAGTACCCAACGTAGGACACATACCCAAGACCAATACAAAGGTAGGATTATTCTTAATAATACCGCTAAGTACAATCTGCAACTTATTCATTTTCGCCTCCTTTCTGAGCATCTTCGCCCTGATTATCTGTCTCGCCTGTAGCTCCGCTGACGCCGTCCGCCACTGCCTTAGCTCCGCTTGCCACCAAGAATGCCTGATGTGCGCGTGCAACAGCATTATAGTATGCACGTGAAGAGATTGTAGCTGCAGTCAATGCATCCAACTCTCCTCCATCCTTCTTAACTGAGAATCTGAGCTCGTTGGCATTCTTATTCTTAATGCTCGACAAGAGAGGATTCTCCTCATCACACATTTTAGTACCCAAACCCGGAGTCTCAGCCTGCTCCAAGACATTTACATTATAGATCTCACCATCTGGCAAGAAACCAACCATCATGCGAATCGCACCGCCAAAACCATTTTTGGTCATAGACTCTACGGCATAACCCACGATCTGGTCGCCCTTGAGTGCTGTATAGACCTTGATAGGCATATCATCTATGGTCTGCTCGCTGACCTCATTACTTTCAAACTCTGGCACCACATTCGACACAGCCTGCTTTGTTGCCAACGCCTTAGCTTCTGCGATAGGCTCCTGAGTAATCATATTCACCGCGCCAACACCTGCCGAAGCAATCAAAGTGATGGTAAATAGGACGGCAACCATATTAAAAAGTGTACTTTTCATATCCTTCACCTCCTATTATTTAGATATTACGCCAAAACGTCTTGGCTTCACATATTTATTGATAAGTGGAGTCACTGCGTTCATAATCAAGATCGCAAACGACATACCCTCAGGATATGCACCCCAAAGACGTATGATCATTGTAATGGCTCCGATACCGATACCATAGATCAACATTCCCTTAGGATTCATAGGAGAGCTGACATAGTCCGTAGCCATGAAAATAGCACCCAACATAGCACCTCCAGCCAACAAGTGGAATGCAGGAAGCTCGTACAATAATGCAGGATTACCACCCTCGAACAAAGCTACAACAAATGCAAACAAAGCCATAGTACCCAACACTGCCACAGGGATATGCCATGTAATGACCTTACGCCACAACATATACAGACCACCCACCAACAATGCAGCAGCGGCAATCTCACCGAGCGAACCCGACATTACACCGCCAAACATACTCAGCAAATCGACACTTGCCACATCGCCACCAGCCTTAACTGCAGCCAAAGGAGTAGCACCTGAGAATGTATCGACAAACTTACTTGTAGTAGGCTGTGGGAACGATGTCATCTGCACAGGGTAAGCAATCAAGAGGAATACACGACCTACCAATGCTGGATTGAATGGGTTACGTCCCAAACCTCCAAAGGTCATTTTACCTACACCAATGGCAACCAATGCACCCACAACGATGATCCACCATGGAATGTTTGCAGGGAGGTTGAAAGCCAACAACACTCCGGTAATAACTGCCGAGAGGTTGCCGATGGTAGAAGGACCTCCGATAAGGTACTTCTGAATTAGATACTCAATAAAGACGCAGCTGGCAACCGCAATGGCAGTCACCTTAAGCACGTCAAAACCATAGACCACCGTTGATACCACCAATGCGGGGATCAATGCAATCAACACATCTCTCATCAGAGAGCGAGTTGACTCCACACTATGCATATGTGGCGATGGTGCAACAATAAAATTATTTGCCATATCTGTTATTCTTTTATTTCACTATTTCTTAGCTGCCGCAGCTGCTCTGGCTCTGATAATACCCATCACAGTCTGCTTACCGTAACGCACATAATCCAACAAAGGCAAGCCTGCAGGACAAGTGAACTGGCAACAACCACACTCGATACAGTCAACGATATTCTCCTGCTCCAGACGCTCCCACATCTGCTTCTTGGCAAGTTTCGAGATCAAGTAAGGCTCCAAACTCATAGGACAAGCTGCAACACACTTGGCACACTTGATACATGGAGATGGACTTACTCGCTGGGCATCTGCACCTGAATAGACTGTAACACCTGAACAGCCCTTAGTTACAGGCGAATCCAGATTAACCATTGCACGACCCATCATTGGTCCGCCATTTACGACCTTCACATCACCCTCAGGCAAACCACCAGCCATCTCAATGAGCTTCGAGATTGGTGTACCCATACGAGTCAAGAGGTTGCGTGGAGTCTGTAACTGCTTACCTGTAATGGTCACAACACGCTCGATCAGAGGCTTATTTTTCTGCACAGCCTCATAGACCGCCAATGCTGTAGAAGCGTTACATACCACAGCACCTACATGGATAGGCAGACCTGGAGGAGGTGGAACCTCACGTCCTGTAACAGCCGCAATGAGCTGCTTCTCACCACCCTGAGGATACTGCACCTTCAAAGGCTCAATCTTAATATCGAACTTACCGTTAAGGACTATCTTATTGAGGTTCTCAATAGCATCAGGCTTATTATTCTCCACACCGATGATGGCATGCTCCACGTTCAAAGCCTTCTTCAAGATCTCAACACCAACGAGCAACTCTTCGCCTCGCTCCAACATATTGCGATGGTCTGAAGTAAGGTATGGCTCGCACTCTACGCCGTTGATAATCAAATACTCAGCCTTGCAGCCATTAGGGATAGAGAGCTTTACATGAGTTGGGAATGTTGCACCTCCCATACCCACGATACCAGCATCCTTTATCTTCGAGATGATAGCCTGAGAATCCAACTCGCACTCACGCTTAATCTCCTTCGAACGGTCAATCTCTGGCATCCACTCATCACCCTCACGCTTGATTGTGATCATCATCTGGCGCAATCCCTGACCGTTAGGCTGCATATCGACAGCAGTAACGGTACCCGAGATAGGTGAATGTATGTTTGCCGACATAAAGCCTGTAGCCTCGGCAATGAGCTGACCTGTCAATACCTTATCGCCCTTAACCACAATAGCAGTAGCAGGGGCACCGATGTGTTGTCCAAGTGGAATATTGACTACATCGGGAAGCTCCAACACCTCGATAGCTTTGGTGTTGCTCCATTGTTTATTGTCTGACGGATGTACTCCGCCAACTGGAAATGTCTTCATAATCTAATCTATTTCTACTCTTTAACACTATCTTTATTTACTATTTCTGCCTTTGGCTCAGCTACCTTAGCCTCAACTTTTAGCTCTGCAGCAGGCTTTGCTGCTGGTTTAGCTGCTGGTGCTGCAGGCTTTGCTGCTGGAGTCTTAGGCTCCTTTGGAAGTGGATCCATGCCCTTCAAAACAATTGCACCTGTTGGACACTCGTTGACACACTTACGGCACAACTTACACTTCTGATGATCGATATATGCCAAGCCATTCTCGATTGTAATAGCACCAAATGTACAAACCTTGGCACACTTACCACAGCCGATACATCCCGCCTTACAAGCCTTCATCGTAACAGCACCCTTATCCTTAGAAACACAACTTACATACACAGCTCTGTTCTTAGGCCACTTCTTACGAAGCTCGATGATGTTCTTTGGACAAGCCTTAACACAAGCACCGCAAGCTGTACACTTCTCAGCATCTACCTCTGCAATGCCTGTTTCAGGGTTGATGTGGATAGCATCGAAGCTACAAGCCTCAACACAATCGCCATAACCCAAACATCCATAAGCACATGCGCTCTCACCCACATAGAGTGACGAAGCAATTGCGCAACTCTTTGTACCGTTGTAGGCATTGGTCTTTGGTCGCTTTGAGCAAACACCACCACAACGAACTGTAGCCACCGTAGGCTCCTTCTCTGGAGCAACCTTACCCAAGTAGGCTGCAACAGATTTCATACACTCTGCGCCACCGACAGGACAATAGAGCGTAGAGATATCATCCCTAAGCACCATAGCCTCTGCCATAGCTCGACATCCGGCAAAACCACAACCACCGCAATTTGCACCGGGGAACATCTTCTCAACCTCATCTATACGAGGATCCTCCTCCACCTTGAACTTCTGAGCTACGAAGTACAAGATAACGGCAGCGAGAATACCCAACACGCTGAGTGTGAGAATTGTAGAAATTAATACCGTCATTTTGTTTATTTTATTATTTTAAACTTTATATTGTTCTTAATCCTATCTTGCATAAAGTACAGAACAAGATAATATGCCGCTACACACACAAGCGAAATCACCACAGCCATGCCCTCACTCGCGCCCACCACAATAGCCAACACAAGAGCTACAGTTAACAAGAAAAAAGGCACCACATAGGCCAACACGACCGACTTAGCACCCATAGAGCCACTCTGCAGAGCGACCTCAACCTTTTCTCCTATATTATATTCCTCAGCCGAAGCGCACTCCACCTCGACAATCTTCTCCTTCGATTCGTCCACGCCACACACTCCACGAGCATGACACTCCGAGCATGCGCTATTAACCGTCATCTTTACATACACAGTATTCCCCTGCTTACGCACGATCTCACCCGTATGTTTCACCTCTGCCATAACCTAAAAGCCAAGCTAAAGCCGACAACAAAGCCTATTAATAGCCGTATTTATTCACCAATGGGAAGAGGCACTCATGGCGGAATGAGCTATTCGAAAGACGCAACACAGGCGGATACTGATAACGCTTCTTTACATTGCGCATAACCATGTTATGGATCTTCTCCACAACCTCCGAATCAAAACCTGCATTGATAATCTCCTCACGATGCTGTCCCTGCTCAATCATACGATACAAAATAGCATCGACAACCTCATATGGAGGCAAGATATCGCTATCCTTCTGATTTGGGCGAAGTTCCGATGTAGGCTCCTTCTTCAAGATATCCTCTGGGATAACATCGCCGAATTTAGAGTTGATATATCGTGCCAAATCGTAGATCTCGCTTTTATAGAGGTCGCCTGTCACACTGAATGCGCCCGCAGTATCGCCATAGAGCGTACACCAACCGATGGCATTCTCGCTCTTGTTCGAAGAGTTCAACAACACGTATCCATCCTTATTCTGCAATGCCATGAGCAATACGGTACGGATACGCGACTGGATATTCTCCTCGGTAGCATCAAATTCTGTACCTCCGGTCACTGGCTTCAGCGTATTCATGATGGCAGTATAGCTCTCTGTGATAGGCAAAACGCTAAAGTCGATACCCAGATTCTTGGCTAACTTCACAGCATCCTCTACAGACTCATCTGACGAGAACTGCGATGGCATCATAAGTCCCTTAACATTCTCTGCACCCAACGCACCCACAGCCAAACAAGCTACAACCGATGAGTCGATACCACCCGAAAGACCTACACAAGCCTTGGTGTAACCATTCTTATGGAAATAATCCTTTAAACCAAGACAAGCCGCTTTATATACGATGCGAGTACGGTCATTATATGAAGTGAAAGGAACTGCTATAGCTTCATTCTGAGCCTCGGTATCATATATCTGGAAGTCCTCCTCAAAACTCTTGAGCAAAAGCTCCAACTCGCCCGACTTATTCATCACGCCAGAAGTACCGTCATAGACCAAGTCACCAGCACCACCAACCTGATTGATAATAACCACATTGCGAGCCTCGGTATAAGTCAGATTACGAAGCGACTCCAAGCGATACGAAAGCAAGCCCTTTCCATAGCGGCGAGAGTTGATGCTAATTACCATATCTACATCAGAATCCAACTCCTGCAGATGAGAGAGATCATCACCCACAACCAAAGCCACTCTCTTGCCGCAGAGATCAATCTCCTTATAGCCCTCTCCCGAAACTATGAAACCTGCCTCGCGGCGAGCCTTGATATGTTGTTTTTCCACAACATCAATAATCTCTCCATCACGAAGAACCGCAGCAGCACTCACTGCGCCGCGCTCGGTAAGCATAGGCGAACCAACGATTGCGGTGATACCCTTACAAGTGGCAGCGATCTCTTCCAAAGCCTCCTCGCACAGTGTCAGGAATGTAGTTTTACGTAATAGATCATAAGCTGGTGTACCACTAATGGCATACTCTGCAAAAAGTACCACATCTGCTTTTTCCATCTTCGCTTTGGTAACGGCATTCTTAACCAGAGACATATTGCCGTCAATATCTCCGATGGTATAATTTAATTGAGCAAGAGCTATCTTCATTTTGCTGTAGGTTTAGTAATCAACCCTATTTATAAACACGGTGCAAAGTTAACAATTATTTTATAAACAAAGGAATAATCTTATTTGATTTTTACACAAAAAGGGATGAAATCATTAGACTTCATCCCTAATTTTCCAAATGTTTACTTTCAGCGCAAATTACTCGCACTAAAAACTATAGTTTTTACGCTTACTCCTCATTGTCGTTAACCAAGATTCGACCGCAATACTCACATACGATCAACTTCTTGCCCTGACGTACATCTACCTGACGCTGAGGAGGGATACGGTTAAAGCAACCACCACACGCATCGCGCTTAACCGACACCACCGCCAAACCATTACGAACGCTACGGCGAATACGGTTATAAGCAACCAGCAAACGATCATCAATCTTCACCTTTGCCTTCTCTGCCTTAGCCTCAAGCTCGGCAACCTGATCTGCAGTCTCAGCCTCGATGCTCTCCAACTCAGCCTTCTTGGCAGCCAAATCAGCACCACGATCTGCTGCTACAGCCTCTGCCTCCTCCAACTGAGCCTTCTTGTTCTTGATACCTGCGGCATACTCCTTCAGACGCTTCTCTGCAAGCTCAATCTCAAGCTCCTGATACTCAATCTCCTTAGTGATGGCATCATACTCACGATTGTTGCGAACATTATTCTGCTG
>JAFXLG010000008.1 GCA_017531305.1 Alistipes sp. | reverse complement strand
TTACCACGAAAAAAAAGAGTGTCCAAGCAAACCATTCGCCTGACACTCTTTTTCATTTTATAGATCTACTTCTGAAACTTCATCGTATAGTCCCTCAGCCAACGCATCACAGGTCCGCGTACCAATTGACAGATAGGGATAAAGAGCCTAAACCACCAATCGGGGACCTTGCAACGCTGACCACGAAATAATCCATTCAATCCTCGGCGAGCGCAACTTTCGGGCGTCATCAAGATACCCGTCTTGACTCCAAATCGTTGCAAACCCTTCGAGAGTCCATAAAGATCGGTAGCGATGCCTGCTGGGCAGATCGCAGTCACCACAACACCTTTATCGCGCACCTCCTTAGCGAAAGCAACCGAGAAACTCTTCAAATACGCCTTGCTGGCACTATACAGCGAGAGCCCAGGGTAAGGCATCCAGATGGAGTATGACGACATATTGAGGATATAACCGCCCCCACGCTCAATCATATCGGCAGCATAGAGTCGGCACATGATAGTTGCCGTAATGTCATGCAGATATATAATTCGTTGGATACGCTCGATTGGAGTTGCTAAGATATCGCAGAAAGAGAAAATACCAGCATTATTCACCAGCACATCCACCTTGATCTGCTCAGCCTCGGTCCATGCAAACAGTTCTTCAGCAGCACTTGGCGTTGCCATATCTTTGGTATAATATCGCACCCACACGCCACCGTTCACACTCTTGACCTCCTGAAAAGTGCGCGCCAGCTCCTCCTCGCCCGAAGCCACCATCAAGACATTATAACCCAACGAAGCAAGTTGCAAAGCATAGCATCTGCCTATACCCTTGCTTGCGCCCGTAACCAATGCGGTCTTACTACCTGCCAACACTTCGCCCCTACGCATCGCAACTATAATTTAAGCTCCTTGCGCACCACCTCGGGCAGATTCTGGCAATGGTGACAACACTTCATATCGACAGAATACATACGAGCAATACAATAATCCTTATTGTCACAACCCGAGCGATAGGTAATATCAGCCTCCTTCATATGGTTTACAAACGCAGGATCGTTAATCAACGCACGCGCAATCTGCACCATCTCGAAGCCCTCATCCAAAACTCGCTCAATGCCCTCACGCGAAACGATACCGCCCACATAAACAAGCGGACCCTTCAGAGCTGCTCTGAACTTTTTGGCATTCTCCAAGAAGAAGCACTCCTCAAAGTCATATTGCTTGATCATCCACTGACCAAACAACGAGACTACAATTTTCTGAGGCCATTGACTCCACGGCATATAATATCCCATACTCTTGGTTGGGATTCTGCCTCGCATCACAGCCATCGGCGCACGCGACACAAAACCTGAAGAGAGGACTATACCATTCACGCCAAAGCTCTCGATCTGCTTGGCAATTTCGATAGATTCTGGAATCTGAATACCGCTACGAAAACCATCCTCCATATTGTGTTTCACAAGCACCGCCATTTTGTATCGCGCAGCCTGCTCCATCACCTCCTCCAGACACATATTCATAAAACGCATACGATTCTGGAGCGAGCCACCAAACTCATCTCGGCGGCGATTTGTCCAAGGCGAAAGGAATTGCGAAATCAAATATCCATGACCTGCATGCACCTCCACGCTATCAAATCCTGCATCGTGAGCAACTTTTACCGCTTGACCGAAGTCCTTAGCCATCTCCGTCAATTCCGAACGGCGTAAACGGCGATGGAAGGTAGGAGAATAGAGGTTAAATCCATTCGAAGCCGAAACAGGGAAACAACCCGCAGTTGACCAATGGGTCATATTTCCGCAATGACCAATCTGAATACCCACCGCAGCACCTTCTTTATGCACCGCATCGGTAATATCGCGAAGCTGAGGTATAATCTCATCACGAAGCCAAAGCTGACTATTAAACGAGACTCCGCTACGATTTACCGAAGCATACGCCAAAGTGGTCATACCCACTCCTCCTCGTGCCACACTCACATGGTAATCCTTCAGAGCCTGAGTCGGTCCGAAATCCTTACCCATAGACTCAAACGCCGCAGAACGAATCGTACGGTTACGCAGAGTCACAGGTCCCATCTGATAGGGAGTAAAGAGTTTTGAATCCTTGAGATCCTTCATTGTATATAAAGTTTTGCGTTTTAATAGATAAATGGGATTATACGCTTTCTTCCCAAGCGGATAAACTCATCGCCAAACTCCTTCTCATAACGCTTATAGAGCGAAGCTGAGCGCGGTGCTAAATTAGCAAAGGTCCACCACACGAAAATCACACCTGCCCACGACCATGAGGCAATGGCAAATCCTGTCCATTCCAACAACTCACCGAAATAATTTGCCGATGAGACATATCGAAACATTCCACCGCGAGGGATATAATGTCGCGTATCGCCCTCCTTGCGCAGGTGACGTATAATATAATCCGATTGCAGATTGATGAACATTCCCGCAAAGAATATCGCCACACCGATATAGATGTAAGGCTTTGCAAACCATTCGGCATAATACCCTTCGGGTGCCACATAAAAGATCCAACCGCCCTGCATCAAGGCATTGAGCGTATTGAAAAGCATACCCATAGCCACTATTCCGAGAGGCATCTTCGAATTACCTCGCATCATAAGCGGGAAGATAAACGAGCGTTGGAAATAGTGCAACTGAAAAATTGCAAACAACACAAGTGGCACCACATCCCATTGTCTGTCCGACATAGCCCACAACACACACATCGCAATAAATACGGGCGATTCCATCATCACCCACCCCACCTTATTGGGCACGGGAGGTCCATATCTACGATCGAAGAGGTAGCCATAGCCAGCCTCAAAAAATTGCAGAGCCACGAACACAAACAGCGCAGCGACTGCCATCACCACCAAGAAGGTATTATATGTCGAGATTAATTCCATTTGCCTAACGCCCCATTTAGAAATGTAAAACGTATAATCAAGGCAAAATTACAATTTTTTTCGCTTGTTAGTCCCTTTTTATTCAAATATGTGTCCAATATTATCGGTTTTGTACACATATTATACAATTGGGTTACGCGAAAAGCAACAAAACATCAAAAAAACGGGATCACCTCGAAAGGTAATCCCGCATAAATTATCCGCAGAGGGAGTAATACTACTTCACAAACTTAGCATTCTGCAAGTATGCTGCACTCTTGGCAACACCCTCCCACATACGAGCCATACGCTGCTCACGAGTCTCACCCTCTGGACCACGTGGCATCTCCTGCTCTACTACAAAATCCTTCCAGCCATTAGCATAGAACTGCTTGTAGATAGCCTCGAAGTCGATCTTGCCGCTCTCGCCGATAACCATATCATCCTTGATGTGGAGCATCTGGATACGATCTGGATACTGCTTCAAATAAGCAACAGGATCCTTTCCGCCACGAGTTGTCCAATATACGTCCATCTGGAAGAATACATACTCAGGATTTGTGTTCTCGATCATGTACTCCCAAATTACTTTACCCTCCATCACGTTGTACTCGTGAGAGTGGTTGTGATAACCGAGCTTAATGCCATACTCCTTACCGAGCTTACCTACCTCGTTGAAGTAATCACAAACAGCCTTCAACTCCTGAAGATTGCTACCCAAGTTGAAACCTGGGATAACGCAATACTTAGCACCCATAGTCTTAAGACCCTCGAATACCTCGCGCCACTTATTCATCACGCCCTCCTTATCATCTGGATTCATACCGATAGAAGTGTGAGTAGAGATGATCTGCAAACCCTTAGAGTCACACAATGCCTTGAACTCAGCAGCAGGCAAACCAAAGCAATTAGGGCTACCCAAAGTCTCAACTACGTTGTAACCAGCATCAGCAACCTTCTGCAAAGATGCCTCAACATTCTTCATATCCTGATTTACAGAATAGAGCTGAAGTCCGATCTTCTTCTCACCACAGCAAGAAGAGAACAAACATACAGTTGCACAAGCAACCGCTACGATAGAAAAAATCTTCTTCATTTAATTAATATTTAATTGGTTAATTAGTTCATCTAAAGTATCGCTTAAAGCATCACTCACCCCATACAAGGCTTTAATCGTACAAATTTAATAAAATCTATGTTAATTAGCAATACTACAACAAAATTTGATTTTCTGTTTTACATCTTTTCAGCATAATGCATACATATTAATTTAGGTTTGCAATTCTTTATAAAAATTAGTAACTTTACCTAAAATATCAACAAAAAAAGCTATATCATGAACAAAAAAAGTATCACACTGCTCATCGTGCTATTGATCTCGATTTTCGATAGCTTCGGGCAAAAGAGAGAAGAGCTTTGGATCAAAAACGGCGAGCGCAACATTTTTGGCATCATAAGCCGTCCCGACACCGAAGCCAAGCGTCAGGGCGTGGCAATCATAGCCCACGGATTCAACGGCACACACTATTCGGGAATGACATATTTCGAGCTTTTCAACTCGCTTGGGTATCAATGCTATACCTTAGATTTCCCATCGGGATCGATATACAGCAAGGGTGACAATGACACCATGAAGATGTCGATTCTCAACGAGCAAAGCGATCTGGAGGCGGTAATTGAATATTTCAGAGCGCAACCCGATGTTGACAAGAACAAAATAGTGGTTGTCGGCGAGAGTCAAGGCGGTCTGGTGGCAGCACTCGCAGCAGCAAACATCAAAAATAGAATTGACAAATTGATTCTCATCTTCCCCGCCCTATGTATTCCCGATAATTGGGAGCAACGTTATCCTTCGGTATCGGATATCCCTGAGAGAACAGAGCTATGGGGTGTAGGTCTGAGTCGAGAGTTTTTCTTGGAGTTGCGCACATTAGATGTATTCGGAGATATCGGCAAGTACAAAGGTCCTGTGCAGATCATACAAGGCGATGCCGACAACATTGTTTCGATGAAAGACTCGGAGCGTGCGATTAAGCTCTACAAGAGTGCTAACCTGCATGTAATCAAGGGTGCTGGACATGGTTTCAACCCCGAACAACAAAAAGAGTCGTTATCGGTCATCAAACAATTTATGACTAAATAATTAATGCAGATAAATTGAGGTTGTCCAACAAGTTTTTTTGAAGGACAACCTCTTTTCGTTGAAGTTGTATAACAAGAGGGATTTTTAGGACTGCGAAGTGCTTAAAACCGCAGCATACTAAGCGTATGTGAGGATTTTAGGAGCGAGCGTGACGCCAAAATCACCTTGTTAGACAACTTCCCCAACTGCTACTTTACAAACTTAGCCTCCTTCAGATAATCAGCACACGCCTTTACGCCCGACCACATCTTATTTAGATTAGACTTGTTCTCCGTTTCATTATCACCTATGCGGAACGGAAGCTCATACTCGGCATAAAAATCGCTCCAGCCATTCGAGTAAAACTGCTTAAAGATAGCCTCAATATCAATTTTACCACTCTCGCCCAAAACACCCTCATCTTTCAGATGAAGAACTCGGATATGGTCTGGATAACTCTTCAGATAGTGCATAGGATCTGCTCCGCCCATATTCATCGGACACACATCGAGTTGGATGAAGAACTTATCGGGATCGGTATTCTGAATCACATAGTCCAACAAGGTCACACCTTCGACCTTAACAAAATCACCCTGATGGTTGTGATAGCCGAGCTTCAGACCATACTCCTGAGCCAACTCACCGACCTTCATACAGTAGTCGCAGGTCGATTTCACCTCTGCCAACGTAGAGCCAAAATTCATCCCAGGGATTATGCTATATTTAGCACCCAGACGTTGCATGATGGAGAAATGATTGCGCCATGCAGCCATTGTAGACTCCATATCATCAGCTTGAATCGGAATTAAAGTATGAGTTGAAGTGATTGAGAGTCCAAGCCTATCGCACAGCGACTTATAATCTTCAGGCGATAGTCCCAAACAAGGATCTCCCTGCCACGAAAGAGTCTCGATAGTGTTATACCCTGCATCGGCAATTTTTTCAAGCATAGCCTCCACATCAGCAAAGTCCTGATGCACCGAATAGAGCTGGATACCGATCTGCTTTTCACCGCCACACGAGATAAGCAACATAGCCGCTAAAATAATTAGATAAAGACGTTTCATAAATGCATAAAATTGAAGTTCCACACAAATATACTAATTTTCGATAAGGAAATACAATACTAAGCCCATAGTAAGGCGAAAAAATATAGATAATAAATAGTGAAATATGCTTATTTTTTGTATTTTTGCGAAGATTTAGACATTTTAAACTCAAATTTAAATAATAAATACTATGAAAGAGGCTATTGCTATTCTTACAGGTGGCGGTCCAGCACCTGGTATGAACACAGTTGTCGGCAGCGTTGCCAAGACATTCCTTGCTAAGGGTTACCGTGTTATCGGTTTGCACTATGGTTATTCAGGTCTTTTCAACCCAAATCCACGTCACGAGGATCTGGACTTCGTAAAGGCTGACTTCATCTTCAACCAGGGTGGTTCTTATCTTACTATGAGCCGCTTCAAGCCAACTGACAAGGATTTCGAGGAGAACTTCAACCTCTCATTCTTCCAGGATAACAACGTTAAGTTGTTGGTAACAGTTGGCGGTGACGATACAGCTTCTACAGCTAACCGCATCGCTAAGTTCTTGGAGGCTAAGCAGTATCCTATCGCTAACATCCACGTTCCTAAGACTATCGATAATGACCTTCCATTGCCAGCAGGTTCACCTACATTCGGTTACCAGTCAGCTAAGGAGGGCGGTACAGTTATCGGTCGCGCAGTATATAACGATGCTCGCACATCGGCTAACTGGTTCGTAGTAGCAGCTATGGGTCGTTCAGCAGGTCACCTTGCATTCGGTATCGGTTCAGCTTGCCACTACCCTATGATCGTAATCCCTGAGATGTTCAACAAGTCAGAGATCACTGTTGAGAAGATCGTTAACTTAGTAGTTTCTTCTATCATCAAGCGTAAGATTATGGGTATCGAGTATGGTGTTGCTATGATCTCTGAGGGTGTATTCCACGCACTTTCTGACGAGGAGATTCGCAATTCAGGTATCCACTTCACATACGATGACCACGGTCACCCAGAGTTGGGTAAGGTATCAAAGGCTAACATCTTCAACGAGATGTTGGAGAACAAGCTCAAGCAGATCGGCTTGAAGGTTAAGTCTCGTCCAGTAGAGATCGGTTACGAGGTACGTTGCCAGACTCCTATCGCTTACGACTTGGTATATTGCTCTGAGTTGGGTATGGGCGTTTACAAGCTCTTCTCTGAGGGTAAGACTGGCTGCATGGTTTACATCTCACAGGATGGCTTCGTATCACCACTCTACTTGAAGGATTTGCAGGATCCTACAACAGGCAAGATTCCACCACGTCTCGTGAACATCGAGTCTGACAAGATCCAGCAGGTGATCAACAACATCCTCCACTACATCACTGAGGAGGACTACGAGGCTGCTAAGGCTTACGTTGAGAATCCTGAGGCTTACGATTTCAAGAAGATCTTGAACTGGTAATCCTTTTATTTGGATAACTTCACGCCGCAATTCCCAATCGAGAGTTGCGGCGTATTTTTATCCAACTCAAAATCCAAAATCAAGTTGCGGATCAGGATAGAGATTTATGATACCGATTCTGGCATGACGAGCCTCGCGAAGGGTGTATGCCGTACCTCCATGCGGCACACCATCCCACCATGCCACCACCATTGAAGCATTCTGTACAAGATAGTCATTGCGCATAAGATAGCTCTTCTCCGAAGCTACGACACAAATAACCTCCGCACCATCTGCGCCATCTGCCACACGCTCATACTGCCGCGCATCATCGCCATGAAAGAGCTTAAAAAATCCTCGGTGAGGCACCACCGCGATAAGCTCAACCTCGGGATGTTCTGCCTTTAACTCAAGCACCGCCTCGCCTGCCGCCAGATCGAAGCCCCACGCCATACCACACAGAAAACGACTATACCCTCGAGCATAGAGCTGGCGTAGTGTTAACATAAGTTTAGCGTCAGATTGACGGGCGTAGTAACGATGCCCTGTAAAAGCGACTGTTATATTTTTCAATTCATCCATACAACAAAATTACCCTTTTGGCTTGGATTTTGCAACTCTAAGAAGTGAATTTTAAAACTATAAGTAATATGAAAGGTACAGGTATTTGCTCATTGGTCTCATTCTTTGGAGGCATGTTGGTTGGTTCGGTTGTAACCATGCTCGTAACACCTCATTCAGGACCAGAGCTTCGCAGCAAAATTCGTGACTACGTAGATCAGGAGGCAGAAAAAATCCGTTGTCATTGCAACGAGGAGAAGTAGTTGTTAAACCCCAAAGGAGTCGTCAACAATGAGTCAGCAGAATCAAGAGAGCGCAGGGATTTTTTCTTCGATAATCTTCTTCGTGATAACCATCTCGTCAGCCGTAATATTATTAATGGCATCGGCTGTGATGTGGATCGGAGAGTTGATAGGATCGGGAGCTCTGGCGTGTATAATCGTGGCTGCGGTGCTATTGCTTATCGCATGGATGATCTATTTTTTGGCAGCTCGACAATCAATCGAGAAGTTGACCCAACATTTGGATCTTGTCTATAACATAGCCTCAGCAGCCAGCAATGCCTATCATTCGGCACTCAAGTTGGTGAACTCCGTATTTGGAGAGATACTATCGCCTAAAACTGAAAAGTAGATGCGAAAAGGGCTGTTGACAAAAGTGTCAGCAGCCCTCATCTTATTTAGTGAATATAGATCCAAGACCTATTATTTACCGAAGTAACGCTTATAAAGCCCCTGGAAACCAGCACCGTGACGAGCCTCATCCTTAGCCATCTCATGAACTGTATCATGTACAGCATCCAAATTCTCCTGCTTAGCCAATGTAGCCAAACGGAACTTATCCTCACATGCACCATGCTCAGCCTCAGTACGCTTCTCAAGGTTAGTCTTAGTATCCCATACTACCTCACCGATCAACTCTGCGAGCTTTGAAGCATGCTCTGCCTCCTCCCATGCATAACGCTTGTAAGCCTCTGCGATCTCTGGATAACCCTCGCGGTCTGCCTGACGGCTCATAGCAAGATACATACCTACCTCAGTACACTCACCGATGAAGTGATCCTGAAGACCCTGCCACAACTCTGGGCTTGCGCCCTTACCATCACCCAACTTATGTACTGTAGCAAACTCAAGGTTGCCATTATTCTCTTTAACCTCTACAAAAACCTCTGCACCCTTCTTACAAAGTGGACATACTGCAGGAGCTGCATCACCCTCGTGGATATAACCACAAACTGTACAACGGAACTTAGCCATAATTTTAAAGTTTAAATGTTTGTTTTATGTTTTAATTGTGTTTTCCTTTTTCTATTGCAAAGATAAAATAACTTTCGAGCTTTGCAAATATATTTTCGATCATAATTTTCTATAAGCCTATAACTTCAACTTATAGTTAATCCATCATCAATAATCGCTCTTCGATTGCCTCCACCGAGGTACAATCTTTTATCATAACTCGCTTCTGCCCATCAAGCAGATACAGTGCAGGGATAGCTTTCAGATCGTACAATCGCTCGCGCGAGATTACCGTGCCTTTATCATAAGCATTAATCCACGACTTTGGATAATCTTCCAAATGCTCTTGCCATGCCTGAAGATCCTCATCGGGATATACCACCAGCACAGCGAGCTCCTTACGCGCAATCATATCGCTGAGTTTGGGACTCTGGATAATCTGCTCTTTGATATCTCTACACATCGGACACCCAGGATTACTAAAGAAAAGCAAAGTATAGTCGCTCTGAATAGCACTCATACGCCCGCTACGCCCCGAAGCCAAAGTATAGCTAAAATCATTTGCCACACGACCTACACGATTCTGCATAGCCATCTGCAAGTCATGCACAAGTGGCATCTTCTCATACTCATCCAACAACTCACTCGCAATAGCAGCCTCCAGAACGGGAATATATCGCTCATCATCTCTAAGCTGCGAATTGGGATTATGCAACACCTCCTGCGAAAGCATCATAAAGTAATCGAACATCTTTTTCGAAGTGGATGCCTTTTGCATCAAACGATGCATAGACTTGCTGCACAGAGAATCGGGAACATAACCTACGGCATATACTGCATAAGCTCTCAGCATCTTTGCCGTATCCAAACGCTCAAGCAGAAGAGTATCCGTAAAATCGAACTTATCCCAATAATGCTCGTTCTGATACAAAATTTTCTCTTCCTGCGACAATGTTGACGGAGCCAACGATGGCACAAAAACAGCAGCTGGTTCCGCCTTAACGCCATTATCCGCAGCAGGAGTCACCTTCTTGGGAGCCGCGCCGCCACATGCCATCATAGAGCATAAGAGTAGCCACAGACTTATATAATATACATACTTCATATCAAACTTGGTTTTGTTACACAAATATAACTATTGAAATGCTAAATTCATTGCCTTAAGCAACAAAAAAAAGTGAGCTGGCTCGAAAAACAAGCCAACTCACCCTACTTATATTTTTCTAACGAGACTAAAACTCCTCCTGAACTGCCGACCAAAGAGCGACATCCTCAGCCGTAGAGTTTAGAATCACAGCCTCAGCACCAGCGATATATTGCTCTGCCATCTTCAAGAATACCTTTGCATCAGAGCCGTAAGCCTCAACCTCAGCAGCCTGCTGTGCCAAGAGGTGAGTGATGATGATATGACCTACCGACTCCACCAAACGGCGTGCATGGAAATCCTTAAACTGAGCCGACTCCTTGCTTACATTCTCCACATGAGCAACCATAGCCTCGACACGCTCTCTAAGAGCAATTAACTTAGCCTTCACATCCTGCATCGACTCGGCATACTCCTGAGTCTCATAACGAGCTATATTCTCCATGAAAGTACCCTTAGTAACGCCATTGATAGCCGCTACAACCTGTAACTGCGATGTACCCTCATAGATATTCATAATGCGAGCATCACGATACAATCTTTCACATGGATAATCCTTCATAAAGCCCGATCCTCCATGAATCTGGATAGCATCATACGCCAACTGATTGGCATACTCCGAAGAGAAGAGCTTAACTAGTGGAGTATATGCATCCGCCAAACGGTTGTAATACTTCATCTGCTGACGCTCCTCTGACTCCAACGAACGCTCGTGAGAGATATGGGTATATTGCTTATAGATCTCCACAAAACGGCTTGTCTCGTACAACAAAGCACGGGCGCCATGTAACTTAGCGCGCATGGTTGTAAGCATCTCGGAAATAGCTGGGAACTTGATGATATCCTTACCAAACTGCTGACGCTCATGAGCATACTTCAAAGCCTCACGATAGGCTGCCTCACACAGACCAACCGACTGCGCTCCGATACCCAAACGTGCAGCATTCATCAACGACATCACATACTTGATAAGTCCCATACGGCGATTACCCACCAACTCAGCTGGAGCATCGGTAAATACCAACTCACAAGTTGGAGAGCCCTTGATACCGAGCTTATTCTCGATACGGCGCACCTTCATACCGCCGTTACGCTTATCATATACCAACATCGACAAGCCTCGCGCATCGGTAGTACCCTCTTCGGTACGAGCCAACACAAGCGACACATCGCCATCACCATTGGTAATAAAACGCTTCACTCCATTCAGCAACCAAGTCTGACGCTCCTCCGACCATGTAGCCTTCAACATCACAGCACCCAAATCAGATCCTGCATCAGGCTCAGTCAGATCCATAGCGCAGGTAGCACCCTGACACACCCAGCTTAGATACTTCTGTTTCTGCTCCTCCGAAGCAAACTCATTCAAGGTCTCAGCACAATCCTGCAAGCCCCAGATATTCTCGAAGCTGGCATCGGCACGAGCTACCATCTCGTTTGCCATAACAAAACATATCAGCGGGAAATTAGAGCCACCAAAACGGCGTGGCAAAGTAATACCGCTAAGGCCTGCTGCATTTACGGCATTCATATTCTCTACCGTACCCGAAGCATACTTCACACGATCATTCACCACTCGTGGACCTTCATGATCTACACCCTCGGCATTAGGAGCTATGACATCGCCACACACCTCGCCTGTGATCGACATCACGCGGCGATATGAATCCATAGCATCCTCAAAGTTGTGAGGTGCTGTATCATAGAGATCCTTCTCTGCGAAACCTCTCTCCTTCAGCTCCACAATCTTACGCATCAACGGATGCTCAAGGTGGTACTGCAAATCTTTATTATCTAAAAAGAAATTAGCCATCTCTTACTTTGAGTTTTGTTTGTAATACTTAATCATCTTAGGGATAACCTCTCCCACATCGCCCACGATAGCATAGTCGGCGATCTTATTGATAGGAGCATCAGGGTCGGTATTGATCGAGATAATCATAGATGACTCATCCATACCTGCCGTATGCTGAATCTGACCCGAAATACCACAAGCGATATAGAGCTTAGGACGAACTGTAACACCTGTCTGACCAATCTGACGCTCATGCTCACAGAAGTCGGCATCTACGGCAGCTCGGCTCGCACCAACCTCGGCACCCAGCACTTCAGCCAAATCGAAGCAGAGCTTGAAGCCCTCCTTAGAGCCCATACCATAACCACCAGCTACGACTACGCTCGCGCCCTTGATGTTGATCTTACGCTCCTCGATCTCACGCTCCAGAATTTTAACCGCCAAATCGCTATCCGAGATATAGTCGCGCCATGCGATCTGCTTCACCTCGCCAGCGGCAGCCGTTGCAGCCAACTCCTTACGCATCACACCCTCGCGCACGGTAGCCATCTGAGGGCGGCAATCGGGGTTAACGATAGTAGCGATGATATTACCTCCAAATGCAGGACGGATCTGATACAACAGATTCTCATACTCCTTGCCCGACTTAGCATCCTTATGAGGACCAATCTCAAGCTGAGTACAATCGGCAGTCAATCCACTATGCAAAGCCGATGACACGCGTGGTGCGAAATCACGACCCACAGGAGTAGCACCAAACAATACGATCTGAGGCTGCTCCGCCTTGATCAAACCACACAAAACTGAGGTATGAGGCAGAGTGCGGAATGGTGCAAAGATCTCATTATCGGCAACCCAAACCGTGTCGGCACCATACTGAGCCAACTCCTTCTCAACACCCTGAAGCGAAGCTCCGATAGCCACAGCCTCCAACTTTACGCCCAACTTATCGGCGAGCTCACGACCTTTGGTCAAGAGTTCCAAACTCACATCGGCAATCTTACCCTCCTCGAGCTCAACATATACAAATATATTATTCATATCAACTTGTTTTAGATTAGCCGAGCGTATGGCTCGCTATAAGTTCAACCATCAAATTATTTATATCCTCATCCGAAGCTGTAAGGCGTTTTGCCTCCTTAGCTTGAAAAACTACGTTCTCGATCTTCTTCACCTTGGTAGGCGATCCCAAAAGACCTAACTGCTGCTCATCGCACTCGATATTAGCCGATGTAAGCTCCACGATCTGAAGATACTCCTTCTTGGCGCAAAGTTGAGCTGAAAGGCTCTCTGGATCTGCCGCGATCTCGGTAGGGATCATCGCATGCTTATACTTCATCACCAAACGTGCATTCTGAGGACGCACCGCAGGAGCCGATGAATTAACGGTAATAACGGCAGGGATAGGAGTTTCAACACTCTCTACGCCTCGCTCCAAACGGCGGCGAACAACAAGCGAAGACTCCTTGACATGAAGAATCTGCTCGGCATAAGTCACCTGAGGCAGACCCAACTTCTCTGCCACCTGAGGACCTACCTGAGCTGTATCGCCATCAATAGCCTGACGACCAGCAACGATTACATCTGCTCCAATCTGGCGCAAAGCGCACGAGAGAGCATAAGAGGTAGCAAGGGTATCAGAGCCTGCAAACTTGCGGTCGGTCAAGAGATAACCACCATCTGCACCTCTAAACATTGCGTCACGAATAATATCCGCTGCGCGCAACGGTCCCATAGTAAGTATATGCACCGTAGAACCAGCTCTCTGATCCTTAAGACGAAGAGCCAACTCAAGAGCATTCAAATCCTCAGGATTAAAAATAGCTGGCAATGCAGCTCGATTGACCGTACCCTCTGGAGTCATAGCATCCTTACCCACGTTGCGGGTATCGGGCACTTGCTTAGCCAATACAACAATTTTTAATGCTTTTTCCATTTATCAAAATATTGGTTACTATCGGGTCATGCCGCGACTGCAAACCCTTATAAACGATAAAAGCTCGAAACAACAACCATGGCACCAAACTCAGGAATTGAAGCAGCGCGACTCACTCTCAATTTTCAAAGCTGGATACCTCGACTATTATATCAAGCACCTATCACTTAAAAAAATATCTTTAATACAGACACCAAACGTAAAAAAACACATTTTAGTATCTCGCAAAACAATCCTTCTCACTTTTCTGCGCTCACTTCTCAATACGGAGAAGTTGCACACATCCATCCATCATACACTCAACCGAGCGCACCGACTGCCACTCCGCAATCGGCTCTACCGAATGATTCGGCTTATAACAACAAACATCCATCTTACGAGCGAACTTCACACTGACCTTTATCGGCTCTACCTCGACATCCTGTCCACTCTTTAGATCAAAGACATCGACCTCTCGCATCAAAGCCAACCACCAAGAGCCATCGCTCTTTTGCAGAAGTGTAGTCCTAATCACAGCATCCGACTCAACGGCGTACTCCAAATCTCGGCATCTAAAATCTTTCTTCTCATCATCCAAGAGCAAAATCAGATTCTTGATAGCCGTAAACGAAGGCTTCACCGATCCATCACTACGCACCAAGCCGAAATGGCACTCTTTATCACTCATTTTCTCATCATCTTTCAAATCGAGCAACTCGTATTTATAGCTACGCTCAACGCCCTGATTGAAATAGATGAAGAACAAATGCAGGTGATAAATAGCTGCAGCCTGCTCACTCACACCAGGATGAGATTTCTCGGCTATGCGATTATGATAACCACACTCGGTAACAAGCAACGGTTTATCACCACTTACCTTACGAGCCTCACCGAGTGCCGACTCCATCGACATACCCCATCCCCAATGTTTCGAAGGATACTCGCCAGCAGCATAGGGATGCATACCGCCATAATCCATCCACTGAGAGATATCACCTAACTCCGATGGGCTACGTCTGATATTAGCCAGCGAAAGCCCAACAACAGGGAGATGGCTCAATTCTGAATCCTGCTTGATGGCTTGATAAAGGTTTTGTTGCTCGCGACAAGCAAACTTCACCCATCCGCCTTCATACCTACGCATATCGGGTTCATTCACTGCCTCCACGCCCCATAGCATATCGCCGATGGCTTTGGCTTGGCTGACGGCCCTATCGGAAGAGGTGATGAGCAGGAGTCTGATGCCTGCCTGCCCAACCTCTCGATATTTTCTTACAACATCTTGGTTATAAGTTCCGTCACGGATATGCTTTACGCCCAACTCCAACAAGCGAGGTTTTAAAATCTGCTCATACTTGCCGTAGGTCGTATCGTAATATCCGAAGTGAGTATTAACGCCAATCGAATTGACGAAATCTCCCGCTTTGCGAGGTTTAACCACACTTAACTCTTGAGCCGCAACAAAGACCGCCCCATGGGTCGCGACAACCACACAAAGCACTTTAAATAATCGGTGCAAGAGATTCATAAAGAACGCTTTATGGCAAAACTATCTAATGATAGTCTCCTCACGATCTGGACCTACCGAAATGATCTTAACAGGTACTCCTGTCTCACGCTCGATAAACTCCACATAGTTCTTGAATTCCTGTGGGAAGTCCTCGTAACGGCGAACCTTACAGATATCGCACTTCCAACCTGGGAACTCTGTATATACTGGCTCTAAATCATCGGTAACCTCGTAAGGGAAGTGGTCAACCACCTCGCCACCGATCTTGTAAGCCGTAGCGACCTTGATAGTCTCGAAGTCGTTCATAACATCCGACTTCATCATAATGAGCTGAGTAACGCCATCGACCATAACAGCATACTTGAGCGCAACCAGATCCAACCAACCACAACGGCGTGGACGACCTGTAACAGCACCAAACTCATGACCAATGCGGCGCAACTCCTCGCCAACCTCATCGAAAAGCTCGGTAGGGAATGGACCGCTACCTACGCGTGTGCAATATGCCTTAAAGATACCATACACGTCACCGATCTTAGTAGGCGCAACACCCAAACCTGTACAAACTCCCGCACAAACGGTGTTTGAAGAGGTAACAAATGGATATGTACCGAAATCAACATCGAGCAAAGAGCCCTGAGCACCCTCGGCAAGGATTGCAACATCCTGTTTGATCATCTCATTCACCTCATGCTCGCTATCGATAAAGCGGAATCCCTTCAAATACTCGATACCCTCCATCCAAGTCTTCTCGTACTCAGTAACATCATACTCAAAACCAGCATACTGGCTGAGCATCTCCTGATGCTTAGACTTGAGCTTATTGTAACGATCCACAAAATCGGTAGCCAAGACATCACCAAAACGCAAACCATTGCGACCTGTCTTATCCATATATGTAGGACCGATACCCTTCAATGTAGATCCGATCTTAGACTTACCCTTAGCCGCCTCGCTGGCTGCATCAAGCATACGGTGTGTAGGAAGGATGATATGAGCCTTCTTCGAGATAAAGAGCTTCTCCTTAACAGGGATACCCTGATCGGCGATATTACGAAGCTCCTCAGTAAGGCTTACAGGGTCAACGACCACGCCGTTACCGATAATATTAACCGACCCATCACGGAAGATACCTGATGGTACGGTACGCAACACAAAACTCTTATCACCAAAGTGCAACGAGTGACCAGCATTAGGACCACCCTGAAAACGAGCGACAACAGTATAGTTAGGAGTCAACACATCGACAACCTTACCCTTACCTTCGTCACCCCACTGCAAACCAAGAACTACATCTACTTTTTTCATTATCTATTAGCAATTTAGACAAAAACTATTTTTTGCACTCAAAGTTACATATTTTTTTTCATCTGCAAGCTATCGGGTGGTGGAATTTTTCAACAGATTGTTAAAAGAGTCGCTTTGTGGTTAATTTACCACATACGGTGACATAACCATCCACCACAACTATCGCGCTATCACCTCTTAAAACAAGCAGTCTGCCACCCTGAAGGCAAGCAGACTGCTCACAAAATATTTAAAATTTCAAGATATTGCCCCAAACTATATAAAGATAAATTTAAGGATAAACAGAATAGCCATAATAGCCATCGGAATTGTAATTTTCTTATAGTTACCGCAAACGATATTCATCAATACATAAGCAATCATACCAAGCAAAATACCATTTGAGATAGAGTATGTCAAAGGCATCATAATTATACATACGAATGCTGGAATAGACTCTGAAAAATCATCCCATGGAATTTTTACCACAGGCTCCATCATCAACAATCCTACGATAATAAGCGCAGGAGCTGTTGCAGCCGATGGGATAGAGAGGAAGAGTGGCGAGAAGAACAACGCCACAACGAAACACATAGCAACAGAAAATGCGGTAAGACCAGAGCGACCACCCTGAGCTACACCCGCTGCACTCTCCACATAAGTGGTAGTTGTAGATGTTCCGAGCATAGCACCTGCAGTTGTTGCGATTGCATCAGCCATGAACGCCTGCTTCAATCTATTGATATTACCCTTCTCATCGACCATCTTAGCCTTGGTACATACTCCGACAAGAGTACCTACTGTATCGAACATATCAATAAAGAGGAATGTAAACACCACAACAAGCATATCAAGCGTGAGGATATTCTCAAACTCAAACTGACAGAAGATTGGCGCGATTGATTTAGGATGCGACAAAACGCCCTTGAACTCGGTAACACCCATAGGGATACCGATTATCATGGTCACAAGGATACCGATAAGGATCGCACCAGGGATGTTGCGAGCGTACATAAATCCTGTGATAACCAAACCAATGAGTGCAAGAAGTGCCGAGCCAGATGTGATATCTCCAAGAGCCACAAGCGTTGCGTCATCATGCACAACCACACCCGCACTGCTCAAGCCGATAAAGGCGATAAAGAGACCTATACCTGCGCCTATGGCATTACGCAAGCTCAACGGAATGGCATTAACGATAGCCTCACGAACATTGGTTGCGGTAAGGATTATGAATATAAAACCTTCGAGCAACACCGCTGTAAGCGCAAACTGCCACGAATATCCCATTCCAAGGCATACACTATAAACAAAGAAGGCATTGAGTCCCATTCCAGGAGCAAGTCCGAATGGCAATTTGCCCCAAAACGCCATCACCAAACATCCAATGATAGCAGCCAAAGCTGTAGAGGTAAAGACCGCACCGCCAGGCATACCTTCCAATTGGCTAAACATAGATGGGTTTACGGCAAGGATGTAAGACATGGTGAGGAATGTAGTGATTCCTGCCACGATCTCTTTTCTGATCGTGGATTGTGTCGGATCAAATCCGAATAGTTTCTTAAGCATTGTAAATATTAGATTAGAGTGTTAAAAATTCCATTTTGCAGCCAAAGTAGGCATCGCGCAAAAGCCTTTGCGCACGAAATTATTAGAGAGCTCGACCTCTGTACCAAGGCTGAGATTAACCTTATCCCAACCTCTGACCTTATTGAGATTAACCCACAACTGAGGCTCGGCAAGGAATATGAATTTGGTGCCCTGCCATGCTCTTGCCTCGCGCCAATAATCGGCAAAGCCATTAAATGAGATCCAATGATCGAAGAAGTCGAGATTCCAGACTCCTGTAATCTGGAAATTATGATCCTGCTTATCACCCGCAGCAGTTACTGTACCAGGAATCAACTTATACATAGCCGACAAAGACCACGTCTTGCTCCAATCCTCAGAATGACCCGAATAGGTCAAACCGCCCAAAAATGCATTATTAAACGAGCCTGCTTGAGTATTCAGACCGCCATTATACTCCACATGGATAGACAACCAACTCGCCTTGCTCTCCTTCCAGAAACACAACTCACGGGCAATCTCCCAATAGGCTCCAGTCACTTTGGGCGAGTAGTCCAGATCAACAAAGAAGAAGGTGCTTCCGCTACCATCGGCACGAAACATCTCTACGGTAGAGGTTACCGACCTACGATCAAAATCATAATGCAGCTGCAGATTCTGACCCACAGCATCGGATGCCATAAAAACCATCAGCCCCGACAATAATGCAAAGAAAAATTTAGAATACTTCATTTGGGTTGGTATTAAGTTAAACATCATTCTCCAATCATTCATGCTCTGTAACGGCACGATCCATTACAGCAGCAAAGTTCCAAAAAGATGAATTTTCTCGACAAAAACAATCCATCATAATACAAAGATAAATTTATAAGTCCTAAAAATGCAAAAATTAGGCAACAAAAAGCATATTGCTCACCATTATTACGGCAACTAAAATTACTCACACTCTCCTTTTTCCTACCTCACCACAAAAAAACAAGAGTATCGACCCCACTCATGGTCAATACTCTTATTTCTTAATAATCGGCGTAGCAACAGCTACATTCCAATCGTTAATAAATTCCTTCCTGATTACATATCATCATCACCCATATCCTCATCGGCTGGAATCTCGTCCGCACCCTTGATTTCATCCTCACCGTAGAAATCATCCTCCAAAGCATCATCTGCCGAATCATCGATCTTCACATCAATCTTCACCAAGTACGAAACCTCCTCGGTCTCAAACGGAACGACATAGAAGAAATCGCCATTTGGCTTATCAATGCGCTGCATTACCTCTGAAAAACCTCTTGGATAAAGTGTCTTCAACTCTCCCTGCAACTCGGCAGAGAGGTTATTAAATGATGTAACTAATCTTTTTTTTGTACTATTTGGTGCCATATTTCCCGAAATTTTCTGCAAGTATAAGCAAATTTATATATCAAAACAAATGTTTATATTTTTTTTGCTTTTTTTTTATTTTTCGCCATTCTTACAAACAAATTGTGTACCTTTATACCCTAAAAACCATAAACCATGAGCATAGAGAAGCAAATCAAGGAGTTGCGCGAAAAACTCAACCACTACAACCACTTGTACTACGTGGAGAATGCCCCCACGGTGAGTGACTATGAGTTTGACTGTATGCTCCGCCAGTTGCAGGAGCTGGAGCAGCAACATCCCGAATTTGCCGACCCAAACTCCCCCACTGCACGCGTAGGTAGCGATCTGAGCAACGCCTTCAAGAGCGTAGATCATACTTTCCCGATGCTGTCGCTTCAAAACACCTATTCGCTCGATGAGCTACATGAATGGGTGGAAAAGATCACCAAAGAGGTGGGAGAAGTGGAGTTTGTATGTGAGCTTAAATTTGACGGTACAGCTATTTCGCTTACATACGAAGATGGAAGATTGCTGCGTGCAGTAACTCGCGGTGACGGCTCGCGAGGAGATGATGTGACGGAGAATGTGCGTACCATACGTTCAATCCCGCTTATGCTCAACGGCAATGATTTCCCCTCCTATTTTGAGATCCGAGGTGAGATTTTCATGCCCTACGCATCGTTTGAAAGACTTAACGCCGAGCGCGAGCAAAACGAAGAGCCGCCATTTGCCAATCCTCGCAACGCTGCGGCAGGTACGCTCAAGCAGCAGCAATCGAAGATTGTAGCTCAGCGTGGTCTGGACTGCACACTTTATCAGATTGCGGGCAAGGATCTGCAACTCACATCTCACTACGAGAGTTTAGAGGCTGCGAAGCGTTGGGGTTTCAAGATTTCGGACAAAATTAAGGTTTGTCGCAATACGGCTGAGATAGATGATTTTATAAACTATTGGGACACCGAGCGCAAGGCTCTACCATTTCCAACGGATGGAATAGTAATCAAGGTAAACCGTTTTGCTGACCGCAAGGCTTTAGGCTCAACAGCCAAAGCTCCCAAATGGGCGGTAGCATATAAATTCAAGGCAGAGCAAGCCCTCACACGACTGCTAAAAGTGAGCTATCAGGTGGGACGTACGGGAGCTATCACTCCTGTGGCAAACCTTGAACCTGTCTTGTTGGCAGGCACTACCGTAAAACGAGCCACGCTCCACAATGCCGACCAGATCATGGCGTTGGATCTCAGAGAGGGCGATATGGTTTATGTCGAGAAGGGTGGCGAGATTATCCCTAAAATTACGGGCGTAGAACTCAGCCAGCGCAACGAAGAGAGCAAGCCACTGCAATACATCACTCATTGTCCCGAATGTGGAGCAGAATTAGTGCGTTATGAGGGTGAAGCCAAGCACTATTGCCCCAACCAAAGCCACTGCCGACCTCAGATTTTGGGGCGTATTATACACTTCATACGCCGCAAGGCTATGAATATCGAAGGCTTAGGCGAGGAGACCATAGAATTGCTATTTAAGAATTCGCTTATCAACAATATCGCCGACCTCTATGACCTCAGAGCCGAGCAGTTGGCGACACTGCCTCGCCTTGGGGAGAAGTCAGCTCGCAACATTATGCAGAGCCTGCAACTCTCGCTCGAAGTACCATTCCACAGAGTTTTGTTTGCTTTGGGAATACGCTTTATCGGCGAAACCACAGCAAAATATATCGCCACACATTTCAAGGATATGGATTCGGTGATGGGTGCGAGCAAAGAGGAGTTGATCGAAGCCGAGGAGGTGGGAGATAAAATTGCCGACTCGATTATAGATTATATGCACGATGAGCAGAATTTGATTATAATCGAACGCTTGCGCAGGGCAGGTCTAAAGTTTAAGATCGAAGAGAAGGCTCAAGCATCAAGCTCGTTGGCGGGGTTGAATTTTGTTATCTCTGGTAGCTTCTCTCTCCACTCAAGGGATGAGCTAAAGGCATTGATTGAGGCTCACGGAGGTAAAAATCTCGCAGCCGTATCAGCAAACACTTCATATCTTCTGGCAGGAGATAAGATCGGTCCTTCGAAATTACAAAAGGCAACAAAGCTTGGGATAAAGATCATATCGGAAGAGGAGTTCCTCAAGATGATTGAAACAGATGACTCTGATTATACCCCAACCCCAGCAGAGCAACTTCCTCCAAAGGAAGAGAATGCTCCTGCTGCTGAGCCAATAAATAAAAACGAAACAGTTACACAAGGTTCGCTCTTTTAGAGTGAAATCAAAAGATAAAGATTTAAGATGATGAGAAATAGACTTAAAGGCGTTGGTGCCGCAATGATCACCCCATTCAGGGCAGATATGTCGATTGATTGGGAGGCATTGGAGAGAATGATAAATTATGTATTGGATGGTGGAACAGATTACATCGTTGCGCTTGGCACTACTGCCGAGACTCCGACTTTGAGCCACCCAGAAAGAGCCGAGGTATTGCGCTTCACAAAGCAAGTTGTTGCTGGCAGATGCCCAATCGTTGTCGGTGCAGGAGGTAACAACACAGCCGAGGTGGTACGTCAATTAGGAGCAATGGATCTGGAGGGTGTGGATGCCATCTTGAGCGTAACACCATATTATAATAAGCCATCACAGGAGGGACTCTATCGCCACTTCGAAGCTATCGCGAAAGCCTCGCCCGTGCCTGTAATTCTATACAACGTACCAGGGCGTACTGGCGTAAACATGAGTGCCGACACCACCTGCCGTTTGGCTGCCGAGGTGGATAATATTATTGGCATAAAGGAGGCTTCGGGCAAAATTGATCAGATTGAGCAGATTATCAAGAACCGTCCTAAGGGATTCCTCGTTCTTTCGGGCGATGACGGTATGACGGTAGATGTGATGCGCAAGGGCGGTGACGGAGTGATCTCGGTTGCGGTAAATGCCTTCCCAAAGCGTTTCTCGCACGTGGTATATCTCTCTAAGAATGGACTCTTCGACCGCGCCGAGGAGGCATACACCCCACTTCACGAGGCAGTCTGCGCACTTTTTGAGCAAGGAAACCCTGTTGGCGTGAAGGCAGCTCTAACGATCATGAAACAGATAGAGAACAACCTGCGTCTGCCACTCGTTCCTGCCACAGATCTGCTGATGCGCAAGATGGAAAAGTTAATCACCGAATACGAATTGTGCTAAATCGGGCGTTATCCATTAAAAAGAGAGATGATGAGAAAAATATTCATACTTTTACTGTTTTTGCTTCCAACTTTGGCGTGGGCTAAGGTACCCGATGAGGACGATATCCTTCGCAAAACGATGGACAACGAGTCACCATACTACCACTCTTCGCTGATGATGCGATACAAAAATCTGGAACGTCTATCGGAGGAGGAGTACCACTATCTTTATTATGGTTATGCCTATCAGGATCATTACGCTCCCATGGCGACAAATCCCGCTTTGGAGAATCTATATGCCACGATGAGCAACTTGGATGTTGACAAGGCGACAAAGAAAGATGCCGAATACATCATATCACTCTGCACCGAGGCTTTGGATAAAGACCCCTTCAGCCCAACGATTCTAAACATGATGGTATTTGCCTATGGCACCATGGCTGACAAAGAGAAGGAGCAAGCCTATTTCTATCATCTGCAAGGAATTTTGGAGACAATCAAGTCTTCGGGAGATGGTCGCTCGGAGAAATATCCGATGCATATTTTGATGTTTTCTCACGCCGTTGATGTGGTCTCTTCGATGGGTGTAGCGAGCAAGCGTGCCGAGATCGTGAGCCGCAACGTGGAGTACATCCCATTGGTCGAGCCTCGCAAGGTCCCCGATGGCAAGATAAAAGGTTTTTACTTTGACTACAGCCGCATATATCGTAACAAGCCCGATGAGGTTACATTCAAGAAGAAGCGCACATGGCAGTTCAATAATCTTAAACCAAGAGAGTATAAATAGTAAATGGAGAGATTTGCATATAAAAGCATCCGACTAATGATGCTATGCTTCATATCGGTTGCACTCATCTCCTGCCGCGAGAAGATACACACGCCAGAAGATGAGCCGACACCACAGACTCTGATTGTATATATGGTGGGAACCGACCTGAGTTGGGCATACGATTACAACGAAGAGGGTATAGCAAAAGCCTTAAGCAAGGATATCAAAGGGCAGAGCCGCGTAATAATCGTTAGACACTCGGACAAAAAGACTCTAAAGGCTATTGAGTTGGAGTATAAGAATGGCACGATAGAGGAGAAGGAGTTTGCTTCATACAATCTACCTATCCAGATGGACAAATCATCGCTCAGTTATATCTTCAGCGACATCACATCCCGCGCACCTGCCACCTCCTATGGGCTTATCATAGGCTCACATGGCTGGGGCTGGATTCCCTTTGCGGACTTCGAGAGCCAGGTCAAATACAATGGCATGAAGAAGAGCGCGATGAAGCATCTCGACATAGAGCTGCCTCGCGAGTTTATAACTCGATTCTTGGGAGAGAGCTCTACCCCATCGAACATCATCGAGATCCCCACATTGGCGGAGGCAATAGGCGCAACAGGCAAAAAGTTCGAATACATACTCTTCGATGCCTGCTTCATGGCAAATGTGGAGGCTTTGTATGATCTTAGAAACAGCAGTAAATATATCGTAGCCTCACTGTGCGAGATTATGGGTAAGGGATTCCCCTACGAAAAGACGATCCCATATTTATTGCAGAACAATGGCAAAAGCTATGATCTGACTCAGGCTGCCAAGAGTTTCTATGAATATTACGAGCAGGTAAGTCAAAGCGGTGGAGTTTACACAGGTTCGATTGCTGTCGTGGATTGCTCTCAGTTGGATGCTTTGGCAAATGCCATGCGTAAGGTAAATCAGGCTGTCGAAGATCTTGCAGAGCCGAACAAACTCCAGACATATGATGGCGGAACAAATCATCTATTCTTCGATCTTGGGGATTATGTGAATCAGGCATGCAAGGATCAGACAAACAAGCAGGCGTTTGAGCAGCAACTAAGGAATACTGTTGTAACAAAGTTTACGCTCGATAAATTTTGGTCTTCATACATTAATGCCAACTTCTACCCTGTAAACACTGAGGTATTTTCGGGACTCACAACCTCTGCTCCATCTCAACTTTGCAGAGAGTCATACCCACAGACGGCATGGTATAAGGCGACACATTAACAAACAAAAAGAGGCTTCGCGAAGCCTCTTTTTGTTAAGCATATCGACTATTCGTATCGACCACTCTTCAGGCGATCGACCTCCTCATGAGTAAGGAAACGCCACTGACCACGCTTGAGATTCTTCTTGGTAATACCAGCATAATATACTCGATCCAACTTCAATACATTGTAACCCAAATGCTCGAAAATACGGCGCACGATACGGTTACGACCTGAGTGAATCTCGATACCAACCTCGGTCTTAGAGTCGCTCACATAGGCTACCTCATCGGCATAGATCTCGCCATCCTCCAAGGTGATACCCTCGGTGATAAGCTCCATATCGGCACGCGTAAGAGGCTTATCGAGTGATACCTGATAGATCTTCTTCTTCTCGTGTGATGGGTGTGTGAGCTGACGAGTGATGTCACCATCGTTTGTAAAGAGTAACAAGCCCAAACTATTCTTATCCAAACGACCTACTGGATAGACACGCTCGGCGCAAGCGCCCTTGATAAGATCCATCACGGTCTTGTCGGCATGAGGATCCTCCAAAGAGGTTACATATCCCTTTGGCTTGTTCAAAACCAAATAGACCTTCTTCTCGCCCTGTACCTTCGAATCGTTGAACTTTACCTCATCCGATGACTTTACCTTAACACCCAACTCGGTAACGATAACACCATTTACCGACACCAGACCAGCCTGAATAAAGCTATCTGCCTCGCGGCGTGAGCAGAGTCCCGACTGAGCCAAAAACTTATTCAAGCGAATCTCACCTGTCTGCTTGGCTGCATATTTTGGGTATGAACGCTGCGCATCATCCTTGGGACGGAACGCACGCTTCGCACCACCATTGCCTGACTTATAACCGCCACGAGCCGAATCACCCTTCTGAGACTTGAACGCAGGCTTATATCCTCCCTGACGGCGATCCTGATGTCCATACTCCGAACGTGGCGAAAAGCGCTGTTCTGAGCCAGACTCCTCGCCTGAGAATGAACGCTCCTCAGAGTTGTAGTTCTTGCGTGCTGCAAAACCACGCTCCGAACGCTCATAAGGCTTTCTTGTGCCACGGCTCTCCGAACCGCGAAGGCGATTGTCTGCCGAGAAATTAGGATTGTACGATGCACGCTTGGCACCAAACTCCGAACGATGACCCGCTGGTCTTTGCCCCTCGTTGTCGGCATCACGCTGAGGACGGGGACGACGCTCGACCTGCTCCGCCGAAGAGATACGCTGACGCTTGTCGCGACCAAATCGTGAAACAGCGAATGTCGAGTCTTGCTTATTGTTTTTCATATACTTAAAATTGATTTTTTTGCGGTGGCAAAGGTACTCTAATTTTTCTTCCTATCAAGCAATTAGCACTCCATTTAACGATAAAATAACGCTTCGAGCTATATTTGGGCTTCAATAAACCAGATTATTATTAACTTTACAGCCCAAAAGGGGTCAGAAAATGAAGATGAACAAAGAAATACTTCGTATTGCCATACCCAATATCATATCCAACATCACCGTTCCGATAATGGGTATCGTGGGAACGATGATTGCTGGTCATTTGGGCGACACAGTCTCGACCATAGGATCGTTGGCGATAGGTGTAACCATCTTCAATTTCATCTATTGGAATTGCTCCTTCATCCGCATGGGTACCAGCGGCATCACGGCACAAGCCTACGGCGCAGGCGATCAGCACACCACCACGTTGATGTTGGCGCGAGCCATAGCAGTATCGTTGGCTGTGGGAGTGCTGATGCTCATACTGCAAAAACCGCTTGGTTTGGGTGCGCTCAAGATCATGAACGGCGGCGAGATGGTTGCCGAGTACTTCTTTGCCCGCATCTGGGCTGTGCCTGCAGGAGTCTTGCTGTTTGGACTGAATGGATGGCTTACGGGCATGCAGAATGCTGTAATACCTATGGTGGTTGCCATAGTGGTCAATCTGCTACATATCGCATGTAGTCTCTTGTTCGCCTTTAGGTTTGATATGGGCATTACGGGCATAGCCTACGCCTCGGTGGTGGCTCAATGGACGGGTGTGGCACTTACCGCAATAATCACTTGGTGGCGTTACAGCCGTGAGCTTGTCCGCATCACATGGCACGAGGTGGTGGAATGGCAAGCACTCAAGGAGTTCTTCTCAATCAACCGCGACATCATCATCCGCACGCTCTGCTTGGTGGCTACCTACACATTCTTCACCGCAGCCTCGGCACGCATGGACGATGCTACGATACTTGCCGTCAACACCATCCTGATGGAGCTATTCACCCTATTCTCATACATGACCGATGGCTTTGCCTACGCCACCGAGGCTCTCACAGGTCGCTTCATCGGGGCGAAGGATCTACGCTCGCTCAAGGAGTGCGTGCGCAAGTGTATAGCTTGGTGCATGGTGGTGGCTCTGCTATACGTGGGCATGTACGTAGGTTGGTGGCGCGAGCTTTTGGGACTTTTCATAGAGGATGGAGCGACAGAAGCAGATCTGATATTGGAGTATGCCGAGCGATATATCGGTTGGATAATAATGATTCCGTTGGTTTGCTCATTGCCATTTATGATGGACGGCATCATGGTTGGAGCCACCCAATCACGCATCATGCGCAACTCGATGTTGTTTGCTTCGGTAGCCTATTTTGCGCTCTTTTTTGCACTGCAACCACTCTTGGGCAATAACGCCTTGTGGTTGGCGTTTACATCCTATATGGCTCTGCGCGGTGTATTCCAATACTTCATGTCCGATAGGCTGAAGGCGATTTACCGACAAGCGGAATAGGGAAGGAGAATTCACACCCCTAAGGGGTGTTTTATGTGTGGGATGCAAACCTTGCTAAAGATAGTTTAACGAGATAATTAATAAAACAGGTCTTAGACCTGTCATTCCACCGAGTCTTTGGCGAGGATTGGAATCTCTATACAACATTTTACCTTTAGAGATGCCAATCATCGGGCTTAAAAGCCCTCTGTGGCATGACGTTATCCTATATAAAGTATTAAATAAAAAAAGCGAGAATACCTATCCGATTCTCGCCCACTTTTTAACGACTAAAAAGCGCCACTTTTTGCATCATTACCGCATTTGGCATCTTGAAGATTAAAGGTACAGTAAGTTTCACTCTCACCTTATTACCATTCTGCTCTCCAGCAGTCCAATCCTTTGGAGAAGCCTTAAATACTCGCTCTGCCTCTTCTGCTAATGACTTATCAGGAGTTTGCAAAACATTAAACTCACTCAATGAGCCATCTTTCTCTACAACGAACGAGAAGATAACACGCCCCTCGACCTTGGCATCCAATGCATCCTTAGGGTACTTTACATTAGCTTGCAACCAATTGATAAATTTATTCAAATCACCACCCTGAAAAGTTGGCATCTTCTGAACCTTGACATAAGCCAAATCCTTCTGCTGAGACTCTGATGACTGAGAGTTAGGTACCGCCTCCGCTGCACGAGAAGCAGACTCATTTGCTTGATTAATTGACTCCTCTGCTGGCAGGAATCTAACCTGTTCGTAATTGATTGTGAGGATTTGATTCTGGCGAGCCAACTCTTTCACCTTAGCCAGAGCCTCACCACTCTTATCATCAGCAACTTTGATGTTAATAAGTTTCTTGTTCTCCGCAAAGTACTTTTCCAACTTCTCGGCTGATGTTAGCTTTCCATCGAGATAAATTTTTCCTCCCTCGAGACGGATATTTGCGTTACCATTCTTACTATACTCCTTAATCAGAGCCATACGCATGGCATTTAGAGGCTCAAGCTCTCTTCTATAATGATTCTCGAACTCCGCAAACTGCTTTTGCATCTCCGTAAACTGCTTTTGCATCTCTACATACGCCTTCTCATCATTCTTCTCAAACTCATCTTTTAGCGCTTCAAACTCTTTCATTACCGCTTCATACTCAGACTTCATCTGATCGAAAAACTTCATTTGCTCCTCGATTTTCTCGACCTGCTGAGCATAAAACTTAGCTTTTGTAGGATCATCAGAATCCTGAGTAGAATTCAATTTCAACACATTTCCTGTGTGATGTATAGCCTCCTTAAGCTCAGCAATATGCTTCTCGTTAGCATCTCCATTAGCCGTAATTGAAATTGTATGTGAGTTAATCTCCTCCACACGTTTTTTAATATCTTCCAATGAAATCAACTCACCGTTAAGATAAATTTTATCACCGTTCAGATGGATTGTGGATGTTGGACGCTCTCCATTGGGATAGATTTGATCTATGGCGCGATTTTTCTTCAATGTATTATATATCGACTCATAAGTCTTAACAGACTCAGCGTCATTAGCATTATAGATCAAAGTCTGGAGGATGTACTCCTCGATGCAAGCATCCAACTCTTCGGGAGTCACCTGCTTATCATTGAGCAGTATCTTACTACCTGCAATTTCGATAACGGCTTTCTTCCAATTTTTGTTATTATAGGAATTTTCGTTATCTTTGTCATGTGACTCGCGAGTCACATAGACCGTTGTGGCGAATGCGCTGAGCGAAATAGCCACCATAGGCAGTACGAGCAACAACTTTGCAGACTGCCACCTTGAAGATTGTTTTCTACACATCATAGTGATTCTGTTTTTAAGATTACTGTGATTCAAGCAGTTGGCAACGGAGTGGAGTCTTGAGCCAACTGCTCTTTTTATTAATAATAACTGATAGGTTTTTGCATCTATTCCTCTGTTCAGCACCGCATCATCGGCTTGGTATTCGTGCAGACTCTGCAACTCGCGGCGCAAAAGCCACATTGCAGGGTTGAACCACCACACGATGAGCGCCAAATCGACAAACAACACATCCCACGAATGACCGAAACGCACGTGAGCCAACTCATGTTCAAGAATCAGATCGCGATTCTCACCCATATCTGTCCGCGAAACAACCACATGGCGAAACCAACTGAATGGCGAACTAAGTTTCTCAACCACTGTTAGGCGTACACCCTCGCCCAACTCCTCATGCTCACCGCTACGCACCACGCGCCACACCGACAACCAACTCATCACCAATCGCACGACCATAAATGCCACACCGATAAGGAAAATCACAACCAGAGCGTCTTCCATTATGGGTCGATAATCTACGGTTTCGGGCGCAGCATTTGTAGCAACCGCCACAACACTCTCTTCATCCACAATCGGTGTCAGCACAGCATCCACCTCGCGCACGATCTTGATACTGCACATGGGCAGTACCGCCGATAAAACAACCATCATCAGCAATGTCACACGATTGAGTCGATGGAGCGTCTCGTGACTCATCGCAGCCTTATATATAATATATAGTGCCACCAGACAGAGAGCCGACTGACCTAAATATGTAATAAAATCGAACATAGCTTCCGAGCGATTAGATTATTGATTCTGTACCTTGCGGATCAGCTCCTCCAGCTCCTCGATAGAGATCTTCTCCTCCTCGATAAGAGCCGAGACAGCCTGCTTGTAGGAGTTTTCGAAATAACGGGTCACTACATTACCCAACACGCCTTTAGAGAACTCCTCTTGCGAAATGATGGGCAGATAACGGTAGGTGTTACCGAATGCCTCGTGCGAAAGAAAACCCTTCGTCTCCAAAGTGCGCACCATGGTGGAAATGGTGTTGAAGTGAGGTTTGGGATCATCATACAACAAGACAACGTCACGCACAAACATCGCCCCATGAGCCCAAAAATGCTGCATCAACTCCTCCTCTTTGTTGGTCAACTTCTGCATAGTGAAATATGGTTTTAAGTGGTTTATTTACTTTTCTAATGCAAAGGTAACTAAAAAAAATTCATATGCAACTATTTTTCATAGTTTTTTAACTAAAAAATTTAGTTAGCCGCAAAACGGACAAGAAAAAGACGCGGTTACAGAGTGCTGTGTTGTTATATTAGCGTCATGCCACAGCCGAGTGTAACGAGTGCTGATTGGCATCTCTACACTCAGATTTCACGTTAGAGACTCCAATCCTCAGCCTAACAGCTTCGGTGGAGTGACGTGATGGGCTATCAAAACAATAGCGACTAAATTAACAGGATTCGATCCCCACTAATAAAACGCCCGTTACGGGTGCGGTGGAGTGACGTGACTGGATATCAAAATAACACAAAAAAAGACGCGCTCCACTCGAAGTGAAACGCGTCATGATAACTAAAACCCTATCGGATTACTCAGCAGGTGTCTCAGCTGGAGTCTCAGCAGGAACCTCAGCCTGTGGCATAGCCTCAGTAGAAGCAGCGGCAGCCTTCTCCATCAAAGCAGCAGCATCCTTCTCCAAAGATGTTGACTGAGTAGCGACACCATCCTCCATTGAGATTGTAGCAACAAGGCTCAATGCAACGATAATACCTGCCAAAGTCCATGTAGTCTTCTCCAAAATGTTGGCAGACTCACGAACACCCATTACCTGATTAGCGGCACCGAAATTAGCAGCCATACCGCTCTTAGGGTTCTGTACCAAAATTGCAAGAATAAGGATGATACTTGCAACCAAGATAAGTACGATACAAATAGAATATAACATAACTTTATAAAGTGTTTTTAATTATTACTATCAATTTTCGAAATAATTTCCGCAAAGTAAATACTTTTTTCTGGATTTAGCAAACTTAATTTGCGATAAGTTTCCTTTGCCATATCTTTAAGTCCCTGACTCAGATAGACCTCAGCCAACTCCTCACTCACCAAATCATCCTCATCGTCAAGCTCCGCCGAGGTGATGATTTCACCCTCAGGCTCACCCTCTTCGGCAACAATTCGGTGGTGTTCGGTACGCAAGAATCTATCTACAATATCGCTTGAGGTAACGCGCGTAAGAGTTTCTATATCAACACTCTTTAATTCTAACTTAGGTTCTGCAACAAGATCCTTAAGCGACTCCGAAATTGCACTCTGCTCGTGCGACTCAGCATCTGACTCACTACCCCACCTGCGGGACTGTGTCAGATACTCAACATCGCTTGCGAGAATAAATATTTTATCTTTTTCCTGTGCCATAAGATTCTGAAAAAAAATTACCAATTTGATGCCGCAGCTTGGAAAATATCGGTCACAATCTGCTTCACAACCTCCTGATCAAGATCCGATTGGATGTTAGTCAAGAGCTGAGTAGAATCATAATCGGTATATGCAGTGAATCGCTGATTAAAGCTATTCTCGGGGATAACCGTATTAGTAAAGCGGACCTGAACGGTGATGGTCAAACGGTTAAGCACCGCATAATTGTCGCTCGACACAGATGCGGTAGTAGAGGTGTAACCAATAATCTCTCCCTCGAAGGCAAAATCACCATTCTCCTCGACTAACTTGAGCTTGGTCTGTCGAGAGAATCGATCCTTCAACGCCTCAACCAATGTGGTACTCAACGAAGGAGAAACCATAGGGGCATTATTGGGGAAATAAGCCACACTGAAGGTCTTGGCTCCCTCTGGAATACTTGCGCCAGAAAGCGAATAACCTCCCTTCATAAAGATACAACCGCTAAGCAGAGTAGTGCTAAGCAGCAGTGCGAGCATCGCAAGGCGTTTATATATTTTACGTAATTTCACAACCAAATCCATTGACTAAATATCATCATCTGTAATGCCGAGTTCGTTGATTCGGCGATAAAGTGTACGCTCCGAAATAAAGAGCTCCTTGGCAGCTTCGCGGCGGCGACCATTATTATTCCTAAGGGCTCGCAAAATCTGCTCACGCTGAACATCGGCTTTAGTAAGCTCCTTGTGTGGCAACTCCTCAACCTCCTCACTCACGGCATACTCTTCAACAGGCTCTACGATAGAAGATGAAGGCAACAAACCTCTCACATCATGAGATACCGACTGACCATGAGCCGTAGCAGGATATGAGCCATGCATCAACTCGCCTACCATGCGTTTCAGATCGTTTATATCGTTACGCATATCGAAAAGCACCTTATACAGCAACTCTCGCTCCGAAAAATCATCGCCCGCACTTGAAGCATGATACATTGCAGGCTTATGACTCTGAGGTGCTGGATGCAGATACTTCGACAAGATCTCTGGCGTAATCTCACGACTCTGCTCAAGAGCTGAGATCTGCTCAGTCACATTCTTTAGTTGACGGACATTTCCTCGCCAATAGTAATTCTGCAACATCTGACTCGCTTCATCCGTAAGGCGGATAGGCGGCATATATTGTGACGCCACGTCCAGAGCGAACTTACGGAACAACAAAGGAATATCCTCCTTACGCTCACGCAACGCTGGGACATAGATCGGTACGGTGTTGAGTCTATAATAAAGATCCTCTCGGAAACGTCCCTTTGCGATAGCATCCTGAAGATCGTTGTTTGTGGCAGCCACCACTCTCACGTTTGTCTTCTGAACAGTAGCAGAGCCAACCCTCACATACTCGCCCGACTGCAAAACTCTCAACAGCTTCACCTGAGTGGACAAAGGCAACTCACCCACCTCATCCAAGAAGATAGTACCGCCATTTGCCTCCTCGAAGTAACCCTTACGAGCCTCGGTAGCACCTGTAAATGCACCCTTCTCATGACCAAACAACTCCGATTCGATGGTACCCTCAGGGATTGCGCCGCAATTGATTGCAACATATTTCTTAGAATGTTTGCGAGACGAGTATTCGTGGATAATCTTCGGAAAAAACTCTTTACCCACACCACTCTCGCCTGTCACCAACACCGACAAATCGGTAGGGGCGACACGCAACGCTATGGCAAGCGCACGATTCAACGCTTCAGAATGTCCAATAATCTGAAAACGGCGTTTTACATCTTGCAAATCGATATCTTGCATCGTGGCAACTATTTTTTAGGGGTAATATAATCTAAGTCTGGATTACGGATTTCGCCTTCGGGCTGAGACTGAGGCTCTTCTACGATCTCCTCATATTCTGGCTCATAGCCACCTCCAAAATTTCCGTTACGCCAATCATTAAACAGACCATACGCCAATGCCAATGTAGCCAATACGGCAGCACCGATGGCGATCTGCATGATCAGATCTACAGTAGTCTTCTTACGCTTCAAGGCATAATCTCTACCGCTAAGATCCTTGCGACCTTTACCATATCGAAGTCCCTTGACATAATCGGCAGGCTGAGTAACGGTAGATACGGTGCGTGGTTTATGATCATCAACATCAACCCCAACGGCACGACTATCGTACTGCATTAATCGCTCCTCTTCGATATCTACCTCCTCTCCATGTGGTGGCTGCTGAGGCTCTTGATGAGTCTTTGCAGGCTCTTCAGGCTCTACCAAAGGTTCTACTACGATCTCGACCTCCTCTTCTTCCTCTTCGGCTGGTACGATCTCCACCGTTGGCTCAATCTCTTCAGACTCGGCACTCTTAGTAGCTACATACTCGGCAGCACCACCATCAAGCACACTACCACTTGTGGCAGGATCAAAAGCGAACTGCAAAGTTCCATTTACTCCTTTGCTCAACTTTCCCAATCCATGAAGTTCGCACACGCCACTCTCCTCAAGGCGAGAATTCACCTCAAATACAAAGCGATCGATTGCTGCGGCAGCCTCCAACTCGGTAAGTCCATTCTCGACAAGAAGCTCGCGCAAAACGCCATCATCACCCTTAATCAAATTGGAGAAAAGCACCTTCTCACCAGCAACCTTAACGATAAAAGCACCGAGGTTAGGCACTACAAGACGCTTATTACGCTCCAAGTATTTATATATAACACTTACTACCATCTCTTAGATTCATAAATTTGGGGTAAAGTTACAAAATATTTCTCTATCAGAAAAATTTAAAACACTTCTACACCATATCTTTATCAAAAAGAGATCCCCACCTAACAAAAGTTAGATGGGGATCATATACTTTATCCAGTTTGAGCTAAGGATTACTCCTCCTGACGGTAAGTGTGCTCAACGTAGATAGCGTGCTGCATAGCCTCGCGCTTTGCGATAGATGGCTTTGTAAAATACTGACGGCGGCGAAGCTCCTTCAATACACCTGTACGCTCATACTTACGCTTAAACTTCTTAAGGGCCTTCTCGATGTTCTCGCCCTCCTTAACTGGCATGATAATCATAATTCTAAAATCTTTTATTTGTTATTAACTTATTCTTTTTATGTTTGTCGCTTTAGGTGCGACCGCCCTTTACTGTGATCAGTATAGACTCTCTATACTTACGATCAAAAAAACGCTATAACTCTATCTACTCGGTGGCAGAATGCCCGAATCGAAGATAAGGCACCAATCGCTTGGCTTCCTCTTCGCTGAATATTTTATCATCGATCATCTCTTCGATCCTACTCCAACCTCCTTTCAATTGTCTGAGTTTAACAATACGTCTCAAAGCCCGATCCGATATGTATGGATGCTCGGCTAAATTTTTAAGACCCGCAAAGTTAATATCAATTTTTCTAATTTCACAACTATCGCACGAAATTTCTTGCAAAATTCGCTCAAAATTGCTCTCTGTGATGATTTTAAGCTCTCGAAGTTGCTCCAAAGAGTAGAATCCACCCAATAATTCCCGATAGCGCAGTATCACTCCAGCACTCTTTGCACCGATACCATCTACCGAAACAAGTGCTGCCGAATCGGCTCGATTTATCTCTACGCGTTCACTCTTATCCTCTTTGCGAGGCAATTGTTCAGAGGGCAAAGACTCCGTAGGATTTGTGAAAACTATATACTCGATCATCCTATCGGCTACCACAGAATCCAACACATAGCAACTGCGAAGTTTCTCTTCATTATGTATTCCACCCGTGCGATCACGATAATTTATAAGCACCTGAGCTTGTCGACTTGAAAGTCCCCAACGCATAAGATACTCCTCAGAGACGGTATCAATCGTAAATGACTCTGCTGGAGTGATAATTTCTCGATTAGCATTATGATTTGAGTCCGAGATGGTAGTCCTTCGGGGTTGGAAATTTCGTTCTTGGCGAGGTGTGATGCGATACTGCTCCTCGATTACGATATAGGGTTTAATCTGCGCATAGATTGAGTCGTTCATGCCAGACACCTCAGCCAGATCTTCCTTGATTCGGAAAATTTTACCATAGTTACGCCAGCGAACTATCCCTACTGCAATATCAGTCGGTAAACCAGCTTGACGTAAAATCTCATAACTATCGCTATTGGGATTAAACTCCTTTAGAGGAATTTCAGCCGCTGCATCTTCTGCCGCCCCTTCTGCCCCAGATCCGTCCATCAGTGTTTGCAACGCGTCATGAGTAAGATCTCTGTCGCGCTCGATCACAAGGCTTAGCATCACGATCAGTAGTAGAATCGGGATAAGGTACAACAACCCTCTGGTCTGCTCACGCGAAAAGAGATCCATAGACTAATGATTTATCGCTCTACCCTACCATTCGGCATTGGGCGAAAGCCATAATTTACGGTAACGGCGTGAAGGAGATAGAATCATCTCACCCAAGCCATATTCTGCCCAACGCTGATCCACATAACGTATGGTTTCGACCGATGACATCACCACATTAGGGAAGCGTTTAGGATTATCGCCAACACTTGGGTGCTTACTACGAGCATCAAACAACAAAGCTCCATCAGCCACAAAACGTACATCGCGGCGAGGATCGGTATTAGCCATAGCAAGCCACAGCAGATCATTCATGGTCATCACACATGCCGCCTGATAATCAAACAAAGCCACATATTTCACCCCCTTAAAGCCGTTGTGATTCAGATATGCCGCCACATTGACCTCCACAGGGCGCAACTCATCAGCAAACAGCACAAGCAATCCATACCCTGCCAGCAAGCTCGTATCACACAACGCAACTCCACCCTTAGGCTCAAGCATTTCGGGCTCGGCAATCTCCTCGACCTCGGTTGATGGATCAACAGCCGTCAGATCTATCGCCAGCTTACCGCCAAATCCGCAAGTAGCTGTAGCATGATCCAAAACATCCAGCACACCCTCAGCTCTAATGATCGAAGTGCTTAGATCGGCACGCCTGAGCAATCTACCAAGTCTTTCGAAAGAGCGTATATCTTCATGAGCCGATGCCACGACCATATATTTATTAAACATCATCTGACCTGCTCCCCACAAGCCCTGCACAACCTTATGGGCTTGTCCCTCATAACGATGAGCAATAGATACCACCGCAAGATTATGCGCCGTACCCTCCACAGGCATCCACAGATCCTCAACCTCAGGTTGCACCGCCAAACGAATCGGAGCAAGAAATATCTTTTCGGTGGCTTCGGCTATATAAGCATCCTCCTGAGGAGGCACACCGACTACAGTTGCAGGATATATCGCATCGCGGCGATGAGTAATGCAAGTCACATGGAAACAAGGATAGAGATCCTTCAACGAGTAGAATCCTGTATGATCACCGAAATCACCCTCCATGACCTTATCTTCCGCAGGATCGACATATCCCTCGATGACAAAATCGCAATCGGCAGGGATACGAATATCACACGTCAGAGCCTTCACCAACCTCACTGGCTTACGGCGCAGGAATCCCGCCAAGAGATACTCATCCATATTGTCGGGCATGGGAGCTGTAGCAGCATAGGTGTATGCAGGATCTCCGCCCAAGCAGACCACCACAGGCATACGCTCGCCCAAACGCTTATAGGCATCATAATGCCTTGCGCCTGTCTTATGTTTATGCCAATGCATACCTGTAGTTCGCTTATCGAAGCGTTGCATACGGTACATTCCCACATTGCGCATTCCCGTTTCGGGATCTACGGTATTTACCATCGGCAGGGTAACAAACGCCCCGCCATCGCACTCCCAAGAGTGAAGCAACGGCAGCCTCTCCAGATCGACATCATCGCCCTGCCAAACCACCTGCTGACATTCGCCACGTCCCGAAACGCTCTGCGGAAACCACTTAGCAACATCCGCCAACAATGGCAACATCCGCATCTTCTCCCACAACGAGCCTTTGGGCGAGAGTGCATCACCAAGCAATGCCGCAATACGTTTAGCGATATCATCCAACTCCTCAACACCCAGAGCCATAGCTATACGTCTGCGAGAACCCATCATATTGGTCACAACAGGGAATCCCGACTCGGTATTCTCAAAGAGCAGAGCCTTACCTCCGCCTTCGCTCTTCGCCATACGGTCGGTAATCTCGGCTATCTCGAAACGAGTCGATACGGGAACTTTAACCCTAAGCAACTCCCCTTCGCGCTCCAAACGCTCGATATATTCTCTCAGACTGCGATACATAACTATCCTATAACTCCTTTCTTAAATACTTTCCAACGTTTTGCCAAATGCCCTAAACACAACCCCCAAAACATCACTCCTAATATCCAATGTACTAAACCTATAGATGATCCTTGACCTTTAATAAACATAAGCAAAATAATGCCCGATATCAAAACAATAAGAAAACTCATCATTAACAACATTATCACCTTCTTACGTATACCTATATTATTAAATAAGGTTTTAAAGAACGCTTTATGCTGTTTAACATGAATTAAAATCATCACTAAGAGAGCAATATTTATAATTACATGCACAATAGACCAAATTCGCCATATCTCAAAAGATTGGAAATGATCTGCATAATGTATTTGGATACCCGTAAACAACGACATAGCAGCTAAGACCGCCATAGACAAATCAACTCGAAACACTTTCTTCATTGTATAACAAAAATCTATTTAAGCGGTTGATACGGTATCTTATACTTCTCATCCAAAGTCAAGATCTGATTCTGGTGCATTGCCTTATCTGCCAACAGAGCAAACTGCGTAGCATAATACGACTCCTCCAGCACCTTTTCGGGCTGACGTCCAGTGATGGTGGCATGGATAAACGCCTCTAACAACTCCTTAGAGCCATCTGCCTCAGCACCGACCGTGCTCTCGCCTGTTACAACCTTCACATTAGGCATGATCGGCATACCCGGTGCCAGCGGGCTCGACTCGGCAGCCCATGAAGTACCTGCAAAGACCGAATTTGACATAACGCCACTCTCGATCTGAGCCACCAGCTGATGCATACCACTACCCTTTGGCGCAGGCTCATCGCTATAATACATTCCCGTCACCAGATCTATCGTACCATTAGTACCCAAAATCTGCTCACCCATACCGAAATGCTTATTCGAGATAATAGACTCAAAGGTCATATTCACGCCATTTGGATAGGTGAAGATCGCCGTTACGCAATCATACACATCGCGCTCATCAACCTTATTCCAATGAACCAGACTACCCGATCCCATAACCTTTTCGGGCAACATACCCAATGCCCACGAACCGTTCTGAAGTTGGTGGCAGGCAAGCTCGGTCATCAGACCACGCGAATACTCGCTATACAATCGCCAATTGATATGACGCTCTAATTCGGGCGATGGGACATCTCTGCGCCAATTATTATTACGATACCAATAGTTTCTTACGCCGACAACCTCTCCGATCTTGCCTTCGTGGATCATGCTCATTGCCTTGATATACTTGGGATCGAACAGACGTTGCTGACCGATAAAGAGTACACCATTAGTCTCCTTACGTTTGTTATATACGTCAAGACACTCATCTAAGGTATAACCCATCGACTTCTCGCAAAAGACTCTTTTACCCGCCGACAATGCATCGAGCGTCATCGAAGCGTGCAGATACAAAGGTGTAGCGATGATAACTCCCTCGACATCGCGCTGCTCCAACAGACAGCGATAGTCGTCATAGAGTTTGGCTTGAGGATAATACTGCGCAGCATCCTCTAAATGTGGGCGATAGTTATCACACAAAGCCACCACCTCTACATTTGGCATCTGCACAAGATGCTTGATATGGAAACATCCTCTCGATCCCGTACCTATGATACCGATACGAGCCTTCTCGCCCTGCACCTCCTGCTTTGCCTTCTCGCTACATGACTGCAACCATGGGAACAAAGACAAGGTCACACCCGCAAACCCAATTTTACCACAATCCGATAAAAACTCTTTTCTATTCATGTATATATCTTTTTTTCTCTTTTTCGCATACATTTTAGCTATCCAATTTCATGAATCTCTACCGAGCCACACTCTCCACACGCGATCTGCTTGGCATGATAGCCTTCGTATTGCGAGAGTATAGCCCCGCGCTCTGACTTGGGCGCAGCATACAATGCCGTTGACAACACCTCGCAAACCAAAGCCGAACGTCCTTCAACCAAAATCAAATCCTCGCCCGCGACACTCGCTCCCGTATGAGGATTCACGATATGGTACTCGCCTTTATAATTCCGCCCCGACACAGACATTGCGCCATCCCTTAGATGCACTTCGTGGGCAACGATCCCGTGTTGCTTGGTATGATCCACACCCACAGCCCACCATTCGCCATAGGGGTGAGAGCCCAAAGCCAAAATAGAGCTACTGCCAAAATTCATCAAGGCTCGCTCGACACCCTGCTCTGTGAAGAGAGTGCGCAATCTCTCAAGAGCAAAGCCCTTGGCAAATCCACCCAAATCCAAATTCACTTCCGCAGCCGTAAAGCGCACACTATGCGACTTAGGATTGAGCGTATAGCTGACCATATCGCGCCCACATGAGGTGGAGGTTGCCACATCGAAATAACCTCTTGTCCCTCGGCGAAAAGCCTCACACAACTCCAACGCCATAAACAAATCTTCGCCAATGCAAACCTCCTCGCGCGAAGCCTTGAGATTGACGACCGACAGAGGGCTTTTTTCGCTGAAGCGATTGAACTCTCGCTCCATAGAGAGCATCGACTCATGGATCTTCTGAGCCAGATCTTGTGCCGAAATCTCCTGCTGCCCCGTCCAGACGATCTCCAGACGGCTATGCATTGCCAGCATCTTAAGGTATGATACGGGATGCAACGGATTTTTAGCACTATGTTCAAACTCAAAAGCCATCTGCCAAAACTATTTCTGCATCAGCTTAGAAAGAATCCACCATGCCACTCGCAAAGCCAACAACAAGCCATAGATAACCAGCGAAGTCACTATGACATAGCCCATCTGTGTAAAAATCTCATACCACGGAGTGGAGAACTTTATGATGGCGCACCAATTCACCACATTGGCTATGGCAAAACATATCAGCCATATAATCAGTTCTCGGCGTTTAACTTCCGCCGTAATAATACTATCCTTCATAGTAGCTTTATATAAAGGTTACAACTCTCTGATTTTCAGATTACGATACGACACCTGATCGTTATGATCCTGCAATAGGATATGACCGCCATCGCCACCTGCAAAGTTCTTGACCTTAGCAAATTTACTCTTAGCAATCATCTCATCCCACACTTTAGTGCCCTTCTCATACTCGATGAGTTTATGACCATTTAGCCAATGCTCGACATGATTACCCTTAACAACTATACGGGCTCTATTCCAACCATATTTATCGGCATATTTCCACCCCTCAGCAGGCATAATATCATAGAGCGAAGCCAATCGGCGATTACCATCACGACCAGCCTTGGCATCGGGATGTTTCTCATCATCCAAAATCTGGAACTCGCAACCCACACTACCATTCATACCGATAAAGTATTTAATACCACTATTAGCACCAGGCGTGAGTTTAAAATCCACCTGAAGCTCAAAATCATGATACTTCTCTACGGTCACGATATCGCCTGCACCAGATTTTGGTTTGATTACGAGCGTACCATCCTCAACCTTCCAACCCTTCTGGAAATCGGCATTGCCATAGTTGCTCTTCCATCCACTCAAATCCTTTCCATTCCACAGTAGTTTCCAACCTGCCGCAGCTTCGCGCTCCGAGAGATAGTTGGCAACATGGTTCTGCTGAGAGATCTCAGTAATAGGAGCCGACAATTCCGACTCCAGATTCTCGGTTTTGATACGGATGTTACGCCAACGGATAGTCTTGCCGATCTTGCTCTTATCGTTGCCAATCTCATGCACCTGCAAAGCGATAAAACCCTCGGCATCCTTATCATCAACAAGGTCGGTAGTAGGCACGCCATTGAGCCATACGCGGATAGAGTGACCCACAGCCTCAACACGCAGCTTGTTCCACTCCGAAAGCTTAAATGCCTTCTGCGCTACAGGTTCATTCCTTAGATCATACAACCAACCTGTACGTGCCTCATCGTAGATTCCGCCACTATATGCCGAAGGATCAATCTCGCACTGATATCCATATACACGACCATTCTGATATTCTGGCTTAGACTGACTACGAAGCTGAATTCCTGAATTCACACCCGCCTCAACTTTATATTCCAATTCAAGGATAAAATCCCCATAGCGTTTCTCGGTAGCCAAGAATGTATTGGGGGTATTTGGGGTGCTAACACCTACAATCTCTTGATTCTCTATACGATACTCTGCATTGCCGTTGAGTTTTACCCAACCCTTAAGATTACGTCCATTGAAAAGTTTTGTCCATCCATCCTTCTCTCGCGCCTGAGGCGTACACATCACACTTATGGCGAGTATGGTCAACAACAGAATCTTCTTCATATTTAATAGTTTTTAGTTTGGTCTATTTTATTCGGGGCACAACCCAAAATCGAGCCAGATGCCGAAAGAGCATCGTTGTCACGTCTTTTGTAATTGTATAACGATAGCTATTTTGAAGCTGGTCGATGATTTAGAATGCGGAGCATACTTGTGGTATGTGAGCAATTCGAAATCGAGCCAGATGCCAAAAGAGCATCGTTGCCACGTTTTTTTGTAATTGTATAACGATAGCTATTTTGAAGCTGGTCGATGATTTAGAATGCGGAGCATACTTGTGGTATGTGAGCAATTCGAAATCGAGCCAGATGCCGAAAGAGCATCGTTGCCACGTTTTTTTGTAATTGTATGGCGATAGCTATTTTGAAGCTGGTCGATGATTTAGAATGCGGAGCATACTTGTGGTATGTGAGCAATTCGAAATCGAGCCAGATGCCAAAAGAGCATCGTTAGACAATTACAATTTTATGTCGTAAATCTGTATCACCCCTTGCAACTTACCCTTATCATCCACAGCCAAGAGGGAATTTACCTTATGCTTGGTCATGAGCTTCTCAGCCTCGATCAGCTTGGCATTCATATTAATGGTCTTTGGGTTACGGGTAGCAATATCAATAGCAGAGATAGAGAAGAACTCAGCCTGACGCGACTCCATAGCACGGCGTATATCTCCATCTGTCACAATGCCAATTATCTCACCACCCTCTTCGATAATGATAAGTCCCAAGCCACCACGGCTTACCTTGTGGATCATCTCGGTAGCAGAACAATCTGAGGCAACCACAGGAAGATCACTCTTGCGCATCACATTACCCACGGTCATCAACAATCGGCGACCCAAACTGCCACCAGGATGCAGACGCGCAAAATCCATCGAGGTAAATTGGCGAGCCTTCATCAAAGCAATCGCCAGAGCATCGCCCATAGCAATTTGCGCGGTGGTAGAGGTGGTAGGTGCAAGATGCAGGATACAAGCCTCCTCCTTAACATTCACATCGAGGTGGATGTGAGAATTCTTAGCCAACGTAGAGTTAGGGTTGCCTGTCATAGAGATCAAGGTGTTGCCATTACTCTGGATAAATGGGACAATCTTAAGCACCTCATCGGTCTCGCCCGAAAACGAGAGTGCCAATATCACATCCTCCTTAGAAATCATACCCAAATCGCCATGAAAAGCCTCTCCAGGGTGGAGGTAGAAACTTGGAGTACCTGTACTTGCCAAAGTGGCTGCTATTTTACGACCTACCAAGCCCGACTTACCCATGCCTGTAACGATAAGTTTACCCGTAGTCGATAAAATACGATTTACGGCAGAGATAAAATCATCGCCCAACTTTTCTGCCATATTCTGCAACGCCTCAGCCTCAACATTGAGCGTGCGGCGAGCCAATTCGAGAATCTCGTGTGAAGTTAATTCAGTCATCTTTATACTTTTTACAGCAACTCACCGACAAGTTGCTCCAAATTATCCAACTTAAGCATATTAGGTCCATCGCTCAAACCCTGATCTGGATCGGGATGCACCTCCAAGAAGAAAGCATTGGCACCAAAAGCCTTAGCAGCCTTAGCCATAGCTGGCACAAACTCGCGATTGCCGCCTGTCTTACCACCCGCAGCACCAGGACGCTGAACGCTATGAGTGCAATCCATCATGACGGTAGGTGAAATTTTCAACATATCGGCTATATTGCGGAAATCGACCACAAGATTGTTATATCCATAGATATTTCCGCGCTCGGTGAGCCAAACCTCCGCAGCACCCGACTTTACAGCCTTTTCGTATGGGAAGAGCATATCTTCACCCGAAAGGAATTGAGCCTTCTTGATGTTTACAATTTTACCAGTCTTGGCTGCTGCCACCAACAGATCGGTCTGACGGCACAGGAAAGCAGGGATCTGAATCACATCGACCACCTCACCCGCAGGTGCAGCCTGATGCGACTCATGGATATCTGTACAAAGCTTCAAGCCCCACTTCTGCTTCACATCCCACAACATCTGCAAACCCTTCTCCAGTCCTGGACCGCGATAAGACGATAGAGATGTACGATTAGCCTTATCAAACGAGGCTTTGAAGATAATCTCGGTTCCAAGACGCTGATTAATACCCACCAGACACTCGGCAACCTGATCCAGCAACTCAGCCGACTCGATGACACATGGTCCTGCAACAAATTTCACCATATGATAGTCTATTTACGATTTACAATTTTTGACTTTCCAGAAACTCCTCGGCACGCTCCAGATCTTCGGGAGTATCAATGCCGACAGTCTCAACATCGGAGATGCCTACACCGATTTTATATCCATTCTCCAACCAGCGCAACTGCTCCAACGACTCAGCCTTCTCCAAGATAGACTGTGGCAAGGATGTAACCTCGCCCAAGACATCACGGCGGAAGGCATACATGCCGATATGTTTGTAGAATGTATGATGTTTCAGCCACTCCTCACGCTCCACACCCCTCAGATATGGAATCACCGAACGAGAGAAATATACGGCACATGAGTTATTATCCAAAACAACCTTGGGAGAGTTTGGGTTCTCCAATGCCGCCAAACCATCCTCCTCGGCAAAAGGCTTTACCAGCGTGGCGATGTCGGTATTCTCATCCTCGAAACACGCCATGATGGCACGAAGTTGCGAGTGGGCAATAAAAGGCTCATCGCCCTGCACATTGATCACCACATCGAACTCCTCGCCCTGCTTCTGATAGGCCTCCCAACAGCGATCCGTACCACTCTTATGGTCGGGCGAAGTCATGATAGCTCTACCGCCAAACGACTCCACAGCCTGAGCTATGCGCTCATCATCGGTAGCCACCACAGCAGCATCTACCACACCACTCACCTGCTCCCAAACTCGTTGGATGACGGGCTTACCAGCGAGCATAGCCAATGGTTTCCCTGGGAAACGAGTAGAGGCATATCGCGCAGGGATAATCGCTATATATTTCAAATCCTTACCCATGCTTATCTAAAGTTTTACTTCAACGCCAACTTCAAGATCTGATCAATCTGCTTCACATAATTGAAGCTAAGACCTTCCAAGTATTCTGGTTTGATCTCCTCGACATCCTTGCGGTTATCCTCGCAGAGAATCAACTCCACGATACCTGCTCGTTTAGCAGCCAAAATCTTCTCCTTGATACCGCCCACAGGCATCACCCTACCACGCAGGGTCATCTCGCCTGTCATGGCGATACGCTCCTTAACCTCGCGCTTGGTGAAGGTCGAGACGATAGATGTAACCATAGTAATACCAGCCGATGGACCATCCTTCGGGATAGCACCCTCTGGAACATGGATATTAAGGTTGTATTTTTCGAAAATATCAGCTTCTATGCCCAACTCCTCATGGTGAGCCTGCACCCACTCATAAGCGATGGTAGCCGACTCCTTCATCACATCACCCAGATTACCTGTCAGATTCAAACCGCCCTTGCCTGGGGTCAAGACTGACTCGATATAGAGGATATCGCCACCTACTGCAGTCCACGCAAGACCTGTAACCACACCTACCATACCAGCAATCTCATATTCATCATTACGGAACTTAGGCTTGCCTAACATCTTCTCTATATCATCAGCCTTAATTTCAGCATCATAGCTCTGCTCAAAAGCGATCTGCTTGGCACGAGCGCGAGCGATTTTAGCAAGATTCTTATCCAAAGAACGCACTCCCGACTCGCGAGTATAATCCGAAATAATCTTCTGGATCATATCGGGCGAGATTGTGAGCTTATCATCCTCCACGCCATGAGCCTCGCGCTGCTTATGCAAGAGGTGACGCTCGGCGATCTGGATCTTATCCTCAAGGATATAACCAGGGATATTGATCATCTCCATACGATCCCTCAACGCAGGGTTAATCGCGCTGATATCGTTTGCTGTAGCGATAAAGAGTACGTTTGAAAGGTCATACTCGGCATCGAGGTAGTTATCGTGGAAAGTAGTATTCTGCTCAGGATCCAAAACCTCCAGCAATGCACTCGATGGATCACCATGATTGCTGACCGTAATTTTATCCACCTCATCCAAGATGATGACTGGATTTGACGATCCGCAACGCTTGATGGTCTGAATGATTCGACCCGGCATAGCTCCGATATATGTACGGCGATGACCTCTGATCTCTGACTCATCGTGCAAACCACCCAACGAGATTCGTCCAAACTTGCGTCCCAAAGCGGTAGCCACCGACTTACCGAGCGAAGTCTTACCTACTCCTGGAGGACCATACAAGCAGAGGATAGGCGACTTGAGATCACCCTTGAGCTTGAGGACTGCCAAATGCTCCAAGATACGCTCCTTGACCTCCTCCAGACCGAAATGGTCATCATCGAGTTGCTTACGGGCACACTCAAGATCCAGATTATCCTTAGTAACATCCAACCAAGGAAGTTCCAACATCAGATTCAAATATGTCATCTGCACAGAATACTCTGCCACGGCAGGATTCAGACGCTCAACCTTCTGAAGCTCCTTCTCGAAGAGTTGTCCGATCTCCTCTGGCCAATTCTTCTCGGCAGCACGCTCACGCATACGGTTAATCTCATCATCGGTGGTATCGCCCAACTCCTCTTGGATGGTGCGCATCTGCTGCTGGAGATAGTAATCGCGCTGCTGCTTATCGATCTCACGCTTAACCTTCTCCTGAATCTCATTCTTAAGTTCTGCCATCTGCTGCTCTCGCACCAGAATCTCCAACAACTTACGGGCGCGTGCCAACAAACCCGGTGCTTCGAGCAATGCCTGACGGTCATCATCCGAAAGATCCATGTTAGAACATACGAAATTGATGAGTCCTCGTGGAGAGTCGATATTCTTAAGCGCAAACACCGCCTCCTTAGGCATCGAAGCCGAGATATTGATGATATTCAGCGCAACCTCACGCACCGAATCCACCAACGCCTGAAACTCCACATTACCTTCATCGGGCTGAGAGTCACGAATGGTACGCACCGCAGCCTTGAGGTATGGCTCCGATTGGAGATACTCACCCACCTCGATCTTCTCCAGACCACTCAAGATAACCGTAAGATTACCATTCGGCATCTCCAGAATCTTGATAATACGGGCGGCGGTACCGACCTTATGCATATCATCGGGTGAAGGCACTTCCACCTCACTTTCGCGCTGCAACACTGCGCCCAACACGCCCTTATCGGCATTTACATCACGAACCAACTTGATACTCTTCTCGCGTCCCACAGTAATGGGGGTAATAGCTCCTGGGAACAACACCGAGCTACGCAACGAGAGGATAGGCAGAGACTCTGGAAGAGAGACCTCCTCCACTATATCATCTCCGCTTGTAATGATAGGCACTACCTGATGTCTGCCATCGATCAATTCAGGCAATGACTCCAAATCTGATAAATCAATAATATTTTTCTTCTTACTCATAAGTCAAAATTTATTAGGGTTTGATCATGCGGGCAATCCCGATCAGATCAAAACAAAAAAATCCCAAATGCAAAAATAATAAAAAATAACCAACCGACCAGCAATTTTAATAGATTGTTAATAAATATAGGGTATCCAAAGAAGATTTCTGCCTACTAATGATGCCTGCGAAAGCAAAAATCTATCACTAAAACTATTTTCTGACACATATTTCAACTCAAACATACCAAACTGAAATATAATAAAGCACACATAACATTTTAAAATAAATCTAAACAAGCCAAAAAGCAAACTTCAAGTTCAATTAAATGGTATCAAAAATGTAACCACCATAACACAAAAAGAGTTCGGAAATTAAAAAAAATATTCTATTTTTGCACCCGAAACCAAAAGAGATATATTATGCAAGAAATTGAATTGTGGGCACTTATCCCATTTGGGCTTATGTTGGCAAGCATCGCCGTTTTGCCACTCATAGCCGAGCATTGGTGGGAAAGCAATCTTCACAAACTTTACGTGGCTTTGGGACTCGCCCTACCAGCTTCGATCTACCTGATCGCCAACGGCATGGCGGCGCAACTTGAGCACCAGATGCTATTCGACTACATCCCATTCATAGCATTGCTTGGGGCTTTGTTTGTGGTAACGGGCGGAATTCACATCAAAGGAGATATTCAGGCTCGCCCCATAAACAATGCCATAATCCTTACGATAGGTTACATTTTAGCATCATTTATCGGCACAACAGGAGCCGCAATGTTATTGATCCGATTGCTTATCGAGATCAACCAGCAGCGCGAATATAGGACTCACACAATTCTATTCTTCATCGCCATGGTAGCCAACTGTGGAGGAGTGTTAACTCCGCTGGGTGATCCACCATTGTTCCTACTTTATCTGCGTGGGGCGCACTTTATGTGGTTCTCAGAGTTGTGGGTAGAGTGGCTCACGGTAGGCATCATACTACTTGCCGTATATTATGCTCTGGATCATTATCTTTACTACAAAAAGGAGCCTATCGCCAACATCATGGCAGACGTAAGAGAACGCACAAATATCGAGTTTTCGGGCTTGATCAACGTGGTGTATCTTATAGGTATTGTACTTTCGGTACTCTTCCTAAATCCATCTTACATACCAGAAATGGGTGACCATCATGCTCCGTTATACATCCGATTCCTGCGCGAGATTGTACTTATCACACTTAGCGGACTTTCGCTCCTGACAACCAAAAAGAGTGTACGCAAGGATAACAAATTCTCATGGGAGCCAATCCTCGAGGTGGCATACGTCTTTATCGGAATCTTCGCTACGATGACACCAGCATTGATCTACCTCAATGCCAACGCAGCATCGCTCGGCATAGATGCCCCATGGCAATTCTATTACGCATCGGGCTCACTCTCGGCATTCTTGGATAACTCTCCTACCGCAGTAGCATTCCACACGGTAGCCATGGGCTTGCCTACAGCCGAGGGTACTCCACTCGTAGCAGGCGTATCGGAGTATATACTCAGAGCCATAGCATTGGGTTCGGTATTCTTCGGAGCAATGACATACATCGGCAACGGACCAAACTTCATGGTCAAGGCAATCGCAGAGCAGAGTGGTATCAAGATGCCAAGTTTCTTCGGTTATATGACCAAATTCTCGTTGATCGTATTGCTTCCGATCTACATTATCGTTCAGCTGATTTTCTTGTAAAAGAGCAAGACTACATACAAAACAAATGGCGCAGATTTCAGTCTGCGCCATTTGTTTTATACCCTTGTCTGAACTACCTCCCAAGAAAGTGATACGCCCAATAGGTATTTCCATGTACCTTAGCAGCTTGAGTGGTATTTCCGCTATCCATAAAGGCTGCAAAACGCTGAAACTCACTCTGCTTAAAACTGCTTATCGGGAATCGCTGAAGCACCGATGGATCTTGACGCGAAGCAAGCAAAAGAGCCTCTTCGTAATGAATAGGGATATGTCTAATACCTTTATATGCGTTAGCCAAAGCGTAATTAAAAACATTCATAAACTTAGGCAGCTGACGTGAAGCCAACAGTCCGCAGCACAACACATCCGCCAACTTTTTATTCGTAGGATCAGCCTCAAACAGACCTGCGGTCTCGATAACAACAGGGTGTTCACCATGCCATACACTCCAGATATCACTCTCAGGATTATTCTCCACCTTTGGTTCGTATCTGAGCGCAGAGAGTTGTTTTATACGAGGCTTAACCCAATTTTTATGGCAGGTCGAGCTCAATAGGATGCGGATATATTTCTCA
>JAFXLG010000007.1 GCA_017531305.1 Alistipes sp. | reverse complement strand
GTTACCTATATGAGCGATAGAGTAAACGAGTTTTCGGAGCGTTATCAGCATAATTTCTCAGTGTTGGCAACTCCAGCTGAGGGCTTGTCGGGTCGTTTCACTCGCATTGATCGCAAAAAGTTTGGTGAGATTGCAGGCGTAACGGATAAGATCTATTACACCAATTCTAACCATGTGCCTGTATATTACAAATGCTCACCAAAGCATAAAGCCGAGATCGAGGCTCCATATCACGATCTGACTCGCGGTGGTCATATCTTCTATATCGAGATTGACGGCGATGCAACGCATAATCCACAAGCGATTATGGATATCGTGGATTTGATGGATAAGCATAATATTGGCTACTGCTCGGTGAATCACAATCGTAACCGCTGTATGAATTGCGGTTATGAGGATGCTCAGCATGAGCTGGAGGTGTGTCCAAAGTGCGGTAGCGAAAATATAGATAAGTTGCAACGCATTACAGGTTATCTTGTGGGAACAACCGAGCGTTGGAATAAAGCAAAATTGGCAGAGCTGAATGACCGAATTATCCATAAATAGCATACGCATACTTGATATAAAGTATGGGACTTCGGTCGATGGTATCGGACTTCGCACTTCGCTCTATGCAGCGGGGTGCGAAAACCGTTGCGTGGGGTGCCATAATCCACAGTCGTGGGATGAGAATGGTGGCGAGGCTATTGCTGTCGAGGAGTTGTTTGATCGTATAGTTGATGCCGATATGAATGTTACCTTTACGGGCGGCGATCCGATGTTTCGCCCCGAAGGTTTTATTCGATTGGCGCGGATGATAAAGGCTAAGACCGATAAGACGATTTGGTGTTATACGGGATATTTGTTTGAAGATCTGCTACGTCATCCTCTTCGCCGAGAGTTGGTGGAATTGTGTGATGTGATTGTTGATGGACGATATGTCGAATCAGAGCGCGATTTGTCTCTGCGTTTTCGCGGTAGTCGCAATCAAAGAGTAGTGGATGTCAAAAAATCACTGCTTGAGGGTAGTGTCGTGACTCTTTTTGAGGATTAGTATTTGGCTGGAGAGGTGGGTTAACTGAAGAGGTGGCTTAAGTAGAATAAAAAAAGGGTAAGCTACTTATATCGCACCGCTACAACCACATACCCTTGCTTGCTTCCACACCTGGGGGATTCTGTAGGAGCTGGTCGTATAAGACTTACCCGAGTGCAAAGGTAGAAAAATTTTCATTAAGGACAAATTAGCAGGGCGAAAATTTAAAATATTTTTAAAACTAAGACCATTTTTCTATCTCTTTCTCCGTTTTTAGTTGTGCTGTGTTGTCAATTTGGCGCATAAATAGTATATTTGCTAAAGATAAATTTTTTGAATTAAGATGAAAAAGATATTCCTTCCTCTTCTGCTTCTGTTGCTTGCTATGGCAGGTGTCGGCTTTTGGCTGTACGATGCGTTTTATGGTAATTGTGTCAAGGAGCGTCATAGCCTATTTGTATATGCGAGCTATCCCTATGAGCAGGTTGCCGATTCGGTAGATCAATATATCGGCAAAAAGTGGGCGTATGACCTTTATGCCAAGCGTCTTGAGTTGGATCAGTCGCTCAAGGCTGGTCATTATGTTCTGGAGGAGGGTATGAGTGTCATCGAGGTGGTGCGTATGTTGAAGTTGGGTTTGCAGACTCCCGTAAATGTTACGATGAATAATGTCAAGACTCCAGCATACCTTGCAGGCAAGCTCTCGCGTCAGCTTCATGCCGACTCGGTTGAGTTGGTGAAGGTGCTGACCGATAAGCAACTTGCCCAGAAGTTGGGATTCTCATCGCCACTTACTATGTTCTCTATCTTTATCCCCAATACCTACGAATTCTATTGGACTGTTAAGCCCGAGGATTTTGTGGATCGTATGTATAAAGAGTATAAGCGATTCTGGAATGGCGAGCGCGATAAGAAACGTGAGCGTTCGGGTTTGAATAGGGTGGAGGTCTCTACTTTGGCATCTATCGTATATGAGGAGACGCGTAAGGTGGATGAGATGCCACGGGTAGCAGGAGTCTATGTGAATCGCCTTAAGCAAGGTATTCCATTGCAGGCAGATCCTACTATTAAATATGCCATGCAGGATTTTGGTTTAAGACGTATTCTCTATCGCCATCTGAAGTACGAATCGCCTTATAATACATATCTGAATCGTGGTCTGCCACCTTCGCCTATCTGCATGCCAAGCATTGAGGCTATTGATGCGGTGCTGAATTTCGAGAAGCACGACTATATCTTCTTCTGTGCACGTCCTACTTTTGACGGATATCATAATTTCGCTCGTACGCTCAAGGAGCATAATGCCAACGCTCGAGCATATCAGGCGGAGCTGAATAAGCGTAAAATCAAGTAGCCATGAAGATTATTCTACTTGGTCCAGCGCACCCTTATCGTGGTGGATTGGCTTCAATTATGCAAACCATGGCTCGGGAGTATCAGAGCCGAGGACATGAGGTTAGGTTATACACCTTTACGGTGCAGTATCCCGAGTTGTTGTTCCCTGGTAAGAGCCAATTTGTCGATACGCCTGCACCCGAAGATCTACATATCGAGCGAGTGATGAATACCGTAAATCCAATCAATTGGCTACGCTTGGGCTTGCGCCTTAAGCGAGAAAAACCCGATATGATAGTGATGAAGTATTGGACTCCGTTCATGGCTCCATGCTTCGGTACAGTGGCTCGCATTGCTCGAATGAATGGCGTTACTAAGGTGGTGTGTCAGGTGGATAATGTAGAGCCTCACGAACATCATATAATCGACAAACCGTGCAATCACTACTATCTGGGTGCAGTCGATGGCTTTGTCTATATGTCGGAGCAGGTGCATAGCGAATTGGGCGCATACTCTAAGGCTCCGCAAATCTTCTCGCCCCATCCTATGTTCGAAAATTTCGGTGCGAGAGTCGATCGCAACGAGGCTTGCAAGGCTTTGGGGTTGTCGCCAGAGGTGGATTACACTCTCTTCTTTGGCTTGATTAGAGATTACAAGGGTTTGGATATGCTTCTAAAGGCGTGGGCAAAGTGGCGACCCAAAGGACGTAAGTTGCTTGTCGCGGGAGAGTTTTATACCGCCAAAGAGCCATATCTGGAGCTGATAAAGGAGTTGCAACTGCAGGATGATGTGGTGCTGCACGATTGGTTTGTGGCTGATGATGATGTGCGTCATTACTTTTCGGTGGCTGATGGACTTGTCTTGCCATATCGTACCGCTACACAGAGTGGTGTGACGCAGATTGCCTATAATTTCTCTGTGCCGATGTTGGTGACTCGTGTGGGCGGTTTGCCTGAGATTGTCCCAGATGGTCGGGTAGGTGTGGTTTGCGAGCCTACGGTGGAGTCTATTGCAGAGTCTTTGGCGAGATTCTATGCTCAAGGGGCGTTGCAGCATTATGCTGAAAATTTCCCAGAGGAGCGCAAGCGATTCTCATGGGAGGCAATGTGTGATAAATTAGAGGAGGTATATAATAAATCAAAAGAGATTTAACCCGATGGTTAAATCTCTTTTGATTTATATACTTTAGCCTCTACTTCTTGATATTAGGCTCCTCGAGGTTGTATCCCTCTGTCTTGTCAATGCGCTTGAGCAATGTGGCGATACAAACCGAGATCACGCCAAACAACGCAAAGATTGACATAGGGATTGTGTAGTCGTATGTTGTACCCTCTGCAGTCTCGATGATTGAGTGATTCTGGATCACCGAGCCGATCAATACAGGTACCATCGAAAGACCAATGTTCTGGATGTAGAAGATGATGGCATAAGCCGATCCCAACTGCTTCATAGGGATAATTTTCGGAACAGAAGGCCACATAGCTGATGGTACAAGCGAGAAGGCGATGCCAAGAATAACCATGATGATGATAGCAAACCACCATGCGTTGAGGATTGGCAGGGCGAACAATACGTGTACTACGGTGAGCAGGATTGAGCCGATAATCATGAGCGTAGCACCCTTACCCAAGCGGTCGTATAGCGAGCCGAATACAGGCGTAAGAAGAATGGTGCCGAATGGCAACATCGCAGGGATAAGACCTGCCAACTCGGGGTCTACATTATATTTATAGATCATTAGCTTGGTCGCAAACTTCAGGAATGGGAATACTCCTGAGTAGAACAATACGCAGAGGATGGCGATAAGCCAGAAACCTTTGTTTGTGAAGATATATTTCAAATCGCCAAATGAGAAGTTCTCCTCGCTCTGCTGCTCCTCAGAAGCTGCAACCGATGCATCCAGCTTGCGATCCATCACGCAATATACCAAGTAAGAGAGGAATCCTACGCACAACAAGCCTGCGCCCAACAAAACAGGAGCCGATACCTCGCCCATAGCATTAGCCATTGGGAGCGAGCAAGCCAACGCTGCCGCAGTACCGATACGTGCAGTAGCAACCTGCAAGCCCATTGCCAATGCCATCTCGTGACCTGTAAACCATTTGGCGATAACCTTTGTGACGGTGATACCAGTGATCTCGGCACCCATACCGAAGATGGCAAATCCCAAAGCAGCCAAAGCTACCTGCATAGGATAACCGAAGATCTCGGCTGAACCGAAGTCGTGATCCAAAGCGTACCATTTGAGCAGCGTACCTGCAAACATCAAAGCCGAGCTCATCACTCCCGTAAAGCGCACACCACATCTATCCAAAATGATACCTCCGAAGAAGAGCATCAAAAGGAATACGTTGATGTAACCGTACGCGCCCGAGAAGAATCCGTACTCGTCACTTGTCCAACCAAGTCCACCCTCAGCAGGTGTCTTGGTCAATAGATCCTCCAACGGAGCCATTACATCTGTGATGAAGTAGCCACACATCATCGTAAACGATACGATCACAAGGGCTGTCCATCGAGCTGCCGCCGAGTCATTGAGTCTTAATAATTTTGTCATAAATTTTATTTTAGTTTGTGTTAATTTTTTGCTTGAGGTTTACATGCGCGATTAATCCGTAGTGTAGTGCTTCAGAGCCTCATAAGCCTCCTTTATGCCCAACTCGCCCGCCTTCGATAGGTCGAGGAATCCCTTGCGGTTATCCTTCATATATATCTGCACCAAGCCTCTATTGTAGTATGCCTCACCGAATGATGGGTTTAACTCTATGGCTTTGGTATAGTCATCGAATGCCTCGGGCAATTTGTTTGAAATGGCATAGAGGTTGGCTCTATTGTAGTAGCTGTACGCAAAGCCAGGGTAGAGTTTTATGGCTTTGTTGATATCCTCTATAGCATCATCATAATTATAGGTGCGCGAACCGCTATTCCTAAGGCGATTGACAGGGTCGGAATCAATGGTGATTCGCTGGTATGAATTGTCAATCGAAGAGATAAAGTCAATCATCTCGGCGCGTGTGGTCGAGCGATTGATATATAGGAATGGATTTGACGGATTCTCCGAAATAGCCAACGATAGGGTATTGACCGCATTGGTATATTGCTTGATTAGCGTCTGAGAGATACCTCGCTGGAAATAGAGAGTCCAATCCAACTTTTCGCGTTGCATGCGCTCGGCAATCCTCTTATCCAACATCACAAGTGAATCGGCAGTGATATTGCTTTCGCCACATGAGAGTACAATCAGCGGATTGTTGATCTTGGCGCGGAAGTCAACCTCGCGCTGCGAATGATAGAGCGCATTGCGAGCCATGAGTGTAGAATCGGGTTGCGTCAAAGTGTAGCGGAAAAGCGGCATCAGCTTGACATTTATGCTTTGCGAATTGCCGTTGTCAGCCACATTGTCAAAGTCGCTGCCCGACAATTTAGCATCGAACGAAAGCAATTTGTCGAATTTCTGAGTGGTGTCGGCATAGATAGAGTATGTCGAGTCGCTCAGGCGAGATTTATACTCGGCAATCTTCTTTTCGGCAGTCTGTCTATCACTTCTCGCTCCTTTCGGATCGCCACTCAGATAACGCAGGTAGCTGCGGTTCAGATATGCGTTGGCAAAGTCGGGGTAGAGCTTGATAGCTTTGGTATAATCCTCTATGGCACTCTCCACCTCACCGATCTGCGAGAGCAGCATGGCGCGGTTGTAATACACCAATACATTCTTTGGAGAATACTTGGCCACATGATTATAATCCTCCAGCGCGCGATTGTAATCGCCGATCTGAGAACGCACAATGGCACGGTTGAAGTATGTGAGCGAGTTGGTCGAATCCAGCTCGATAACTCGGTCAAAATCACTCAATGCCAACATCGGACGATTGGTGTCGGAATAGACCAATGCTCGGTTAAAGAACGAAAGCAAGTATGCTGAGTCATGCTTGATGGCTGTGTCGAAATCCGCCTCTGCCTCCTTGAATCGCTTTTGCTGCATATAGAGTACACCTCGGCGATTGTAGCCGTTGGGGTCTTCGCGATTAGTGCGGATGGCGGTCTCGAACTCCTCGTATGCCTTTGTGGTATCCTTTAGGTATAGGTAGCACATACCACGGTTAAGGTAAGCATCCGAAACCTTCTTCTCGTGACGGATAAACATATCCAAATCCTTGATAGCCTCCTCGAATTGCTGGTTCAGCAGACGCGTCACACCTCGGCTGTAGTATGGTCCGGGGAGATCGGGGCGCAACTCTATGGCTTCGTGGAAATCCTTTAGCGCATCATCGTAGTTACCCAAGCGTGAACGTGTGATGGCGCGATAGGTATAGGCGTTGGTAAATACGGGATTCTTCTCGATGGCGATACTAAAATCGGTGTCGGCACCCAACAAATCATCCATGTTGTATTTGGCAATACCGCGCAGGAAATATGCCTCATAGGCATCTTGGTCGAAGCGCAACAATACATTCAAGGTCTGTATAGCATCTTGATAATTGTTGTTCATCATCGACTTACGTCCCATGTGGAAAAAATACTCCTTGTTGTATTGTGTGCTTGCGCTCCATGCCAAGACAATCAATACAACCGTAAGTAGATATTTTGCCGTTTTTCTAATCATACGCACCCGTAAACTTTCGCTCTAAATACAACGCTTGGTATGAATTTTTATTGTTGATCATAACCGAATCGGCGTAGCTGACGCTCGTTGTTACGCCAATCCTCCTGCACCTTGACAAAGAGCTGAAGGAATACCTTCTTGCCCAAGAACTGCTCCATGTCCTCTCTTGCCTTTTGTCCTACGCGCTTCAGTCGCTCGCCCTTGTGACCAATGATGATACCCTTCTGAGAGTTGCGGGCTACATAAATGGTGGCAGAAATGCGGTCGATGGTAGGCTCCTCTTTGTAGGTGTCGATCTCGATCTCGCAGCAGTAGGGGATCTCCTTCTCGTATGAAAGCAAAATCTTCTCGCGTATAATCTCCGAGGCGAAGAATCTCAGAGTCTTGTCGGTCAAGGTATCCTTTGGATAGAATGGCTCGCCTTCGGGCAGTCGCTCCAGAATGGCATCCAGCACACCCTTCATGCCAAATTTCTCACGTGCCGAAACAGGTATTATCAATGAATCGGGCATTCTCTGCTGCCACTCCTCGACCAGAGCCTCCAACTTTTCTGGCGTTGTGAGGTCGATTTTGTTGATTACCACAATTGTAGGTATTCCGCTTTGGTTGATACGCTCGATAATCTTCTCCGAGCGATCGCTCTGCTCTACGGTGTCGGTTACATAGAGGATTACATCGGCATCATCCACCGCGCCGTGAACGAAGTTCATCATCGACTCCTGCAATTTGTATGCAGGCTTCAAGATTCCTGGGGTGTCGGAATATACGATCTGGAAATCATCGCCATTGACAATACCCATGATACGGTGACGTGTGGTCTGAGCCTTCGAGGTGATGATCGACAGTCGCTCGCCGACCAAAGCATTCATCAGCGTAGATTTTCCCACATTAGGGTTGCCGATGATATTTACAAAACCTGATTTGTGCATATTTGCTATATATTTTTAGGTGACAAAGATACTTATTTATTATTTTTTTTCCTATTTTTGTACAAATAAACCCTTAAAAACGATAGCCTATGACTTATTAGCGTATAATACGCACATTTTAACATATTGGAAAAAGCGTTAATTTCGCTACTTGCATTCTGAAACTTAGGAACTTTCAAAATGTGGCAAGAGAAGTGAAGTTGATGCTCACGCGTTTAGCGTGGGCTTCACTTTCGTATTTGTGCCACATGGTTTCCTAAGACCTCAGAATGCAGATACAGAGTTTGGTCCGCGCTTTTTTTGTGTGCGTAGGTGAAGAAAGGACACATGTGGTAAAATGTAATTATTAAATTTAGAATGATGAAGACATTTATTAAGTATGCGATCAAAGCTTTAAAGTGGTTTGTAGGTCTGATTATGAAAGGCTGTCAGAAGCTTTTTGGCTGGATGTCTAATGGTTTGGCGATAATCTTTTTGCTTGCAGCACAATTTGCGCTTGTCGCAGGTGTTCTTAAGATACTCCCTGATAATGCAACTGCTATAGCCGTTGCAGCTTGGGGTATTACGTTTGTCTCTACAATGACAATAGGAATGAAACCGATAACCTATTTTATGACTCGATATAATAGGTCTGAAATTGAAAAAGAGTTTCAAGATAGAATAGAGGTGGCGGAGACGATAAAGCAACTTGTTGAAGAAAAGAATGATAAAGATAAAGAAATACAAGAATTAAAAGGAGAAGTCGCAATGAAAGATAGTGAGCTGAATACTTTGAGGCAGACTCAGTATCTTGTCACAAACTATAAGAGTTCAAGAGAACTTCAAATTTTGACAGTTTCTAAATCGGGACATATAGTTAAAGAGGAGGCTCTATATCCGCTGAAGCATGTTAAAAATAAAAGGGGTGATGAGATATTTAGCGATAATTTTCCCAAAGCACCAGGACGAGGTTTTTGTTTTTGGAATGGTAATGATCTTGATGAAAATTGTAAATGGAGGGTCTTTTATTCCGATAATACGCTTTATAAGTATGGAGTGGGAATTAAACTTGATGATGTTCGCTATGCTATAGATTCGGGGGTTATCTATTTTAAGAATGTTAATTTAATTAGATTGAGTCGTCATATTGAGAATACTGGCGACTATGATCCAAAAGCAGATCTAACTAATCATGTGTGGATAGTTGAAAGAGATGAAAACGAAGACTATACTATTAAAAACCATCGACAACATTTTACTTTTAAGAAACGTTATAAGGGCTTGCAGCAGCAAATGGCAAGTGATTCCATTGAATCAGCAATCGATGAACTTTGTAAACAATTTACTGACGGATTGCATAAAATGTTAGTGGCAAGATATGGCGATAATATTCATTTTGTTAAAAAAGATGATGAAGATTTTCGCCATCTAAATTGGAAGACTCTTTCAGAAGGAATGCAAACAAGTAAAGATGTAAGAGCATTTATGAATGACCTATATCTTGCTTTTGATGCTATGGAACTATGCGCAAACAATAATCCTCAATTGGATAAGTCGTTACTCACCGAACAACTAAGTGCTTAGATTTGAATTTATTTATAAACTAATTAAACGACAGTGGTATGAATATTAATTGTGGTAAAATGTATTGGTTGGAGGATGATAATGGAAAGCGATTCTCTAATTATTATAAGTGGTTGAGTTCTAATGTCTTTTCTATAGGAGAAAAGGATTTGATAAATGCGGAAGGTGAGAATGGCTATGGCTTTATAGACCTGCAAGGTAATGAAGTAATAGAATGTTGCTACAAACAGCCAGTAATAAGTAGCACTGATGGCTTGCAAGGATTATGTCGTGTAGATACAGGTCTGTGGGGGTTTGTTAATAATCGAGGGGTAACCGTTATCCCATTTATATACGAAGATGCTTTACCATTTTCATGTGAATTGGCTGCTGTTAAGAAAAATGGCAGATGGGGATATATTAATAAGAGAGGAGAAAAGATTATTGATTTTCAATATAGGGATGGAACATGTTCATTCTGTAACATATGTGGTGAGGAACGTGCAATCGTACGTAGTAAGCCTTATGGTGTTTTCCCAGAGAAATTCTTTTACATAGATAAATCTAACAAAAAGAAATCTCGAGATTTTGATGATTATGAATATTTCGATCCGAATACGGGAAATAGAACAATACTTTGTGATGGCAAGGACCTGATAATAGATAAGAGTGGTAATGACATTAAAAATAAGTAGATGATGTTATGAAAACCTTCAAGAAGATTTTGGCAATCACATTCTTAATTATTGCAGCAGTTTTGGTCTGCGGTGGTGTTACGGCTGTAGTAGGTGTCCCATTGGGAGCTTGCGCTTATTTTCTCTTGAAAGATGCAGGCGTAGATATGTGATTGTTGGTAAGAATAGGAAAGTGTAATTAAAATAAAAATTTATGAAGAAACTTTTAATCAGATTTTTTGTTGTGGCATGCGTATGTGGTGTGCTTGCATCTTGCACCAAAACAACTGTAAGCTATGAACTGTCTGGTAATGATGCTGATTATGTGGTGACCAATAAGACTACGGGTGAGTCTTTGGAGAATCAAGGGATCTATATAAATATTGGTCCTAGCGATGGTAAAGTCTTAGAAGTGAAAAAAGGCGACGAACTTGAATTGGTTTATACACCAAAATCTAAATATGATAAATACTCTTGGAGTGTTGATTTCAAGCTTTTTAATGAAGAGATTGTTACAGTCGCGAAATCTCCATATAAGCATACGTTTAAGGTGGGAGATGTCCCTCAAGGCATATATTATATAACGTGTAAGGCTTCAATAAATGATAAAAATGTCCAATCTACAGGCTATGTATCAGGTTCTGTAAGAGTTAAAGTTGTAGAATAATCTCTACTCAGTAGTTTGATTGCTTCGGAATTGCTAATTTGGGAATATCCGAAGCAATTTTTATAGAACGAAACTTTAATAAAAGAAAATATGAAGAAGATTTATTTTGTATTCGTTTTGTTAGTGTTCTGTGCTGGGTGTGGGGGTAAGCGTACTGCAGAAAATGTTGTTGTGCAGGAGATGGTAGAAGAACAACCAGATGTTGTGGTAGTTGAGCAGGTGAAAGTTGATGATGGGATAGCTGATATTCCCCTAAATGAGCGTCATAATAATCATAATTCATTTAAAATTGAGACATTTACAATCAGTGATTATATATTTATTTATCAGTATTCTTATAAGATTGGAAATGAAGCGATAACAGTATTAGACAAACAGGGCAAAATGATAGCGATAGCTGCTAGTGCTCAGCAGACTGTACAGTTCAGTAATTTTATAAGGTATCTTTATGATGATGAGGGTAATCATATTGGATTTGCTCGCATCGGAGATACTCATTATCCAGAAAATATTAAAACATTTAATATGCCATACAAAGATTGTGGACATTTTGATTATCTATACTACGATGTATGTGTTAGAAAACCTGATGATGTAGGGTTACAGAGATATATATTTAGATACGATGATACAGGTGTCTTGAAAGGCATATATGACCCTATACACGGTTATGTTTTAAATGCTCCCGAAGGAGCTCATATCAAATGGCGTATTGAAAAGGGAGCAAGTTTTTGGGAGTCAGATTTACGAGGAGGAGAGTATTATCTAATGTTCTACATAATGCCTATTGGCAAAGATTTATATGGAAATAGCATATGTTATGATGTGTATGAAGGTTATGAGCCTTATGATTATGAGGGTGATGATGGACAATATTAATAATGTGCACAATTTGTGTTTCAAAAACATTATTAATGGTTATTTCCTTCCGCCACCAAAGACTATATCCAACCCTATGATAGAGTAGATCGAAGAAAAGTTGTAGGTGTTCAGGCTCAGCATGAAGTCGCACGTGCTGTTTTATTGCCAAATAGTTTGATCCTTATCTACATTTTGAGAGAGATGGATATCCAGATCGCCGACATTTGATTTAAGATGCATATAATCGTGAGATCCATAAAGTTTTAACATCTCGCCCTTGATGAGTGGATCAACCAAGCACTTAGGCTTAAGGGTGAGATCGGGATAGTTGTAGGTGTAGCTGTATTCCCTGCGCACGATTGTTTGGTTTGTGCCATAACCTCTTTTTATTACGGAGAATATGGCGTTTTGGGAATCAATGAATTCTACAACCGTCTGCTCAAAATTGTCGGGGTTGATGGTGCTGAGCCATTTACTGTTTGTGAGTGAAGTAGGGATCTCTGTCTTATCCTCTTTGTTACAAGCGAACAATGCTGCAGTGGCAATCAATATTGCTGTGAAAAATAATACTCGTTTCATTGCTTTATTTGTTTGTGGTTTAGTCTGTTTTATATGCACAAAATTAATACAAAATATTTTGTTATATTGTTGCTGTCGAACGATTTACTCCATAATGACCAATAAAATCATTGCAAATTACCCCCCCCCCTCAGAATGTGAACATTTTGACCAGAAAAATTTGTTACATATAACCTCTTGAGAGCCAACCCGACTCCTTGGCAGAAGAGTTTTTTCTTCCGCCACCAAAGACTATACCCAGCGAGACAATAGGGTAGATCGAAGAAAAGTTGTAGGTGTTCAGACTCAGCGTGAGTCGCACGTGCTGAAATAGCTCCACACCTGCGCGTGGCATAACGTGTAGTTTGGTAAATGTTGCACTACTTCCGTTGGGTCCTTCAGTGTAGTCTGTTTCATCTATGTCGCCTATTCCCACGCCTGCGCCGACATAAAATAAGACCTGTTTATTGGGACGTGCAAAGTTGTAGTCTGCCACAACATCGACCAGTGAGCCGACTGAATTTATGCCTGCTCGCACGCCTACGTCCCAATAAGCACTGACGTTATTGCGTAGTTCGACAGCTATATCGGCACCTCGTCCCATTCCGAAACTTGGCTCTACCTCGATTCGCCTCACAGTGTACTCCTCAATCTGGGCGAAAAGATTAGATGCCGAAAAGAGTAATGCCGCGAGAATTAGTAATTTTTTCATATTGATTTATCTTGTTTCTTAGTTTACACATCTATAAAACGCAACAAAAAGGAAACTATTGTGTTCGATTAGTCCAATTTGCCTAATGTGCTACATAATGACCAATTAAACACTTACAATTTACCCCCCCCCTCAAAATGTGAACAAATGGAACAGAAAAAGTGGTTGTCCAACGAATTACTTGCTGGACAACCTCTTTTAGTCAAATGTCTTATTTTCATGCGCTTATCTGCGGAAGCCGCCTCGTGGCATACGTGGCATCTTCATGTTGCCACCTGCTACCATCTTCATCATCTTGCGAGTCTCCTCAAACTGCTTCATCAGTCGGTTGACATCGGCGATGGTAGTGCCCGAACCCTTGGCGATTCGCTCACGGCGTTTAGCGTTGATAATCTCTGGCTTCTCGCGCTCGGCTGGTGTCATTGAGCCGATGATAGCCTCGATCTGCTTGAAAGCGTCATCTGGAATATCTACGTTTCTCAAAGCCTTGCCCAAGCCAGGGATCATCGAAGCGATATCCTTCAGATTACCCATCTTCTTGACCTGATTGATCTGCTCGATGAAGTCATTGAAGTTAAACTGATTCTTCACGATCTTCTTCTTTAGGCGGCGTGCTGCCTCCTCATCGTATTGCTCTTGTGCGCGCTCAACGAGTGAAACCACATCACCCATGCCCAAGATACGGTCTGCCATACGCTCAGGGTGGAATACCTGCAAAGCGTCCATCTTCTCACCGCTTGAGATAAACTTCAATGGCTTATCCACCACCGAACGGATCGAAATTGCAGCACCACCACGAGTATCACCATCCAACTTGGTGAGTACCACTCCATCAAAGTCCAAACGGTCGTTGAACTCTTTGGCGGTATTTACTGCATCCTGACCGGTCATCGAATCCACCACGAAGAGTGTCTCGCTTGGGTTTACTGCAGCCTTGATTGCGGTGATCTCCTGCATCATCGCCTCATCTACTGCCAAACGACCTGCGGTATCGACAATCACTACGTTGTATGACTTCTGACGGGCGTATGAGATGGCATTCTGAGCGATCTCAACAGGATTCTGATTACCCTCCTCGGTGTAAACCTCTACTCCGATCTGCTCACCCAAAACCTTCAGCTGGTCGATAGCGGCTGGACGATATACGTCACCCGCAACGAGCAATACCTGACGACCCTTCTTCGATTTGAGCATAGAAGCCAACTTACCAGAGAAGGTGGTCTTACCCGAACCCTGCAAACCTGCAATAAGCACTACGGCAGGCGAGCCCTCGAGCTTGATATCTGTCGCCGTACCACCCATGAGTTGAGCCAACTCATCGCGTACGATCTTAGTCATCATCTGACCGGGCTTCACTGCAGTCAATACATTCTGACCAAGTGCCTTCTGCTTAACCTCATCGGTGAAATTCTTGGCAACCTTGTAGTTGACATCGGCATCTATAAGTGCGCGGCGAATCTCCTTCAGAGTCTCGGCTACGTTGATCTCGGTAATACGACCCTCACCCTTGAGGATTTTAAACGATCGTTCTAATTTGTCGGTTAGATTTTCAAACATCTTCTATCTTATTTACTTATATATTCTAAAGTGAAAAATCATGCAAAGATATAAATTCTTTATGAATGGTGGTAGTTTATGGTCGAAATTATCGCTAAATATTTAATAACTATCAAAAATGAGAGGTTTTGCGGAGCGAATTTTGTGTAACTTTGCGTCAAAATTTTATATCATGTATTTTACAGGAATCATAATCGGAGTAGCTACATTCTTTATCATAGGATTGTTTCACCCGCTGGTAATCAAGGGTGAGTATTATTTTGGCGTGAAGTGCTGGTGGGTTTTTGCCCTGATGGGAGTTGTGACTATTGTGGCATCGCTCATGGTTGAAGATGTACTATGGTCAACACTGTTGGCTGTTTGGGGAGCCTCTTCGCTCTGGTCAATAGGGGAGTTGTTCGAGCAGCGTAAGCGTGTCGAAAAGGGGTGGTTCCCCCGCAGGGAGAAAAAATAAGCAAATACTTTATCCTACAATTTAGGATTGTTGATGTGTCGCGTGCTGTCTCGCGTGGTCTTCTTCTCGAAGTTGCGCTTGATAGCCTCTTCTAAATCTATACCCATCTGATTGGCAAGGCATACCACCACCCAGATTATGTCTGCCATCTCATCCGCTGGATCACACTTTTCGCCCTCTTTGAAAGATTGATCTCCATAGCGGCGAGCCATGATACGTGCCAATTCTCCGACCTCCTCGCTCAGTATTGCCATGTTGGTCAGCTCGCTGAAATATCTCACGCCATACTCTTTGATCCAAGCGTCAACCGCTGTCTGTAAAGTTTTGACTTGCATATCGTTTAGTATTAAATATTGTAATACGTTACTCCACTGAATCTTTGCTTATTCATTTTAGCTTGTGATGCGCAATGATTAAAAACTACTATCAGCACTAAAGTATTAATTCCGATATTTAATACTCAAAATTAGGAATTTATTTTTAAAAGCCCTTGTTTTTTGTTACCTTTGTATGTGAAGTTTCTTTTGGCAAGAATTTAATCTATAACTTAATGATACTATGAACAAGCTTTTATCCATGCTCTCTTTGTCGGCAGTTGCACTTATCTCATTTTCGTGCAATGGTTCTGATGGAGATGTCGCTAAGGTCGAGGAGTCGCTTACTGCGATACCTTTCAATGAGGTGACTCTGAATGATGATTTTTGGTTGCCACGCCTTAAAATTCAGAAGCAGACTCTTGTCCCATTTTCGCTCGATAAGACTGCCTATGCGGTAGAGAATCTGCGCCGAGTGGGTGCATATCTTAGAGGTGAGAAGGTTGAAAAAACGCTTGAAGGACCGATTTATGTGTCTTCAGACCTTTTCAAGGTGATGGAAGGAGCCGCATATCTGCTTACTTTGGAGAAGGATGAGGCTCTGGAGAAACAGTTAGATGAGATAATCGATATCATTGCCGATGCGCAGGAGGCGGATGGTTATCTCTATGAACATCATATCATGCCGCCACACTTGCGCAATAATAAAGGTAAAGCTGGTGACGAGCGTTATTCATGGGTGATTCATAGCCATGAGCTTTACAATATGGGGCATATGTATGAAGGTGCAATCGCATATTGGCGTGCCACAGGCAAGCGCAAGTGGTTGGATGTGGCAGAAAAAAGTGCCGAGCACATCAATCGTGTTTTCTTTGTGGGTGGCGATCCTAAATACAATGACTGCAAGCCTATTATGCAAGCCCCAGGTCATGAAGAGTTAGAGTTGGCTTTAGTGAAGATGTATCAAGCTACGGGCAAACAACTATATCTGGATATGGCAAAGAAGTTTTTGGATATTCGTGGCGTAACATATTTCCCGGGTGGAAGTAGTGGCGTTATGACCAACACCTATACCCAGCAGCATCTGCCCGTGCGTGATCAGCACGAAGCGGTGGGTCATGCCGTGCGTGCCACATATCTCTATTCGGGTATGGCTGATGTGATGGCTCAGACGGGTGATGAGTCGCTAAAGCCAGCTTTGGAGTCGGTTTGGCACGATATCGTAGATCGCAAGATGCACATTACAGGTGGTCTGGGGGCAGTGGCTGGTATCGAGGGCTTCGGTCCTGCTTATGTGTTGCCTAATAAGGATACTTACGATGAGACTTGTGCGGCAGTAGGTAACGTATTCTTCAACTATCGAATGTTCTTGGCTTCTGCCGATGCAAAATATGTCGATGTGGCTGAGGTTGCACTCTATAATAATGTCTTGGCGGGTGTGAATCTCGAGGGAAACCGTTTCTTCTATGTCAATCCGCTTCAGGCAGATGGTCGCAAGACCTTCAATCATGGTCGTGCTGGTCGCTCTCCATGGTTTGGTACAGCTTGCTGTCCTTCGAATCTGGCACGACTTATTCCTCAGATCTCGGGTATGGTCTATTCGCATACCGATGATGATATCTTCTGCGGATTCTATGTTGGCAGTACAGTAGATGTAGCATTGGCTGCGGGCAATGTTCGATTAGAACAGCGCACCGAGTATCCATTCCAAGGGCGTATAGAGTTTGAGGTTACACCCGAAACTGAGGGCGAGGAGTTTACCCTTTGGTTGCGTATCCCTACATGGTGTACAGATCGCTTTGTGGCAGGTGAGCTATACGCTTATGCCGATGGTGAGTCTGGCAAGAGCCCGAAGGCTAAAGTAAATGGCGTGGCTGTGCGCTCTCAGGTGGTGGATGGATATTTGCCTGTGAAACGTAGCTGGAAGAGTGGCGATAAGGTTGTGTTGGATCTTCCGATGAGGGTGCGCTACTCGGTGGCTGATGCTCGTGTGGAGGCAGATCGCAATCGTCTTTGTGTGACCAGAGGACCATTGGTATATTGTGCCGAGGGTGTTGATAATTCTCATAATCCTATTCACTATTTTATCAGTGATCATGGTCATAAGGGAGAGTTTGACTATTTCTCAGAGGGCATTATGCAAGGTATTCCATTTGTTACAATCCCTGCCCATGCCGTTGAGGCTGACTCTTCGGTTGATGCCGATCTGAAGCTCATCCCATATTATGCTTGGAATAATCGTGGCGATAATGGTACTATGAATGTGTGGTTTGCTAGCAATGCAGTTACAGCTCGCGAGGGAGAAGTCCTTACCGTTGGTAATGTGGCTGACGTAAGGGCTACTGCTACTTATAGTGGCGATATAGAATATGCCGTAGCCGATGGTAAGGAGCCTAAACACTCGTTCGATACTTCTATCCCTCGTTGGACAAGTTGGCCTAAGTTGGGCGAGGAGCAGACTGTGGAGCTAAAACTCCGAAAGAGCCAGAAGGTGGAGAGCATCTCGGTCTATTGGTATGACGATAAAGGTGGTGTTCAGTTGCCTGTTGAGTGGTCGGCAGAGTATCTCAGTGGTGCGGAGTGGCATAAGTTGACACCTTATATCACCGATTCTTTCGGCGTGGCGAAGGATCAGTATAATGTAGTTCATCCTGCTCAGGATGTTAAGGCGGATGCTGTGCGTCTAAGAATTAAGCCCAAAGCAGATGCTGCTGTGGGAATCTTGGAGGCTAAGATCGAATAATGTAAATTTAATTAGATAGAAATGTTAAATTCAGGACTTTATTTTGAAAGCACTACCATCGCTTCAGCGACCAATTCCGCTGCAGCTATGGGTTCGGGCGATATGGATGTTTTTGCTACCCCTTCGATGGTGGCTTTGATGGAGAATGCTGCAATGATGTGCGTAGCCGATAAGTTGCCCGAAGGCTCTGCTACTGTAGGCGTGGAAATCTCTACTTCACACATCAAAGCATCAAAGATGGGTGCTGCCATTACCGCTTCGGCTACTCTTGTTGAGGTAGATGGTCGCCGATTGACCTTCGAGGTTAAGGCGTGGGATGCGGATGGCGATATTGGCAAAGGACGCCATGTGCGATATATAGTTGATCGCGAGAAGTTTTTGAGTAAATTATAAACTGTGTGACGTTATGAAGCGAATTTTTGGTTTGTTACTGCTGGTTTTGGCGAGTAACATTGCTTATGCCCAGAAGACATGGTACGATCCTCAGCAGGCTGAATATGATGTGATGCAGAATCAGGCGTTTGTCGATCAGATAAAGGGTTATTCGCGTCTTCCTGAGAGTGCTAAGAGTGTGGTGCGTGATGCAGTGTGGAATCTTTCGCGTCATTCGGCTGGAGTGGCGATCTTTTTCCGTACCGACTCTCCCGATATTGAGATAAAATATAGCACCACAAGCCGTTCTTACGCTATGCCGCATATGCCATCTACAGGCGTGTCGGGCGTAGATCTCTATCGCGTGGATAATCATGGTGAGTGGTGTTATCTGGCGGGAGGATACTCGTTCGGTGATCAGGTTTCGTATAAGTATAATGATCTGCCAAAGGCTTCTGCCGATCAGGAGTTTGAATACAGATTGTACCTGCCTCTGTATAATGGGGTCAAGAGCCTTCAAATTGGAGTCAACGAGGGCTGCGAGTTTGAGTTTGTCCCAACATCGACCAAGAAGCCTATTGTGCTTTATGGTACATCCATCGCTCAAGGTGGTTGTTGCTCACGTCCTGCTATGGCTTGGGGAACTGTTGTGCATCGCGAGTTGGATTACCCTTTGGTAAATCTCGGCTTCTCGGGTAATGGACATATGGAGCCAGAGGTGCTGGATTATATCGCTCAGATTGATGCTGCACTCTATATTTTGGATTGCCTGCCTAACGTGGCAAATCGTACATTAGACGATTTATATCAACTTTTAACCTCTGCCGTCAAGCAGATTCGCCAAAAGAGCCAAGCTCCAATTTTGCTGGTCGATCATGTCGGATTTAGCGATGAAAAAACAGATCGAGTTAATCGAGAAAAGGTTAAGACTGCCAATGCGGCAAATCTTAAGGCTTATGGCGCCCTCCGCAAACAGGGCGATAAGCGAGTCTATTACCTCTCGCAAAAAGAACTCGGCTTGGATATGAACTCTACGGTCGATGGTATTCACTTGACCGATTGGGGTATGGTGCAGCAGGGTGAGGCTGTGGCTGATAAGGTGTGTAAAATTTTGCACCTCCGTACTCGCTAAAAGGTCGAAATAATAGAATAATGTATGAAAGTTTTGCAGATAAATCGGAGTAAATTTTGTTGATTAATTTTTTTGCATTACTTTTGTGCCGCTTACGAGCAACGATTGAGCTATGGTGTAATGGTAACACAGCAGATTTTGGTTCTGTTATTCTGAGTTCGAATCTCGGTAGCTCAACCAAGGAGGAGGTCAGTGATGATCTCCTTTTTTTTGTTGTCTCAAGAAGGTATAGTGTCCAAAACTAATTAAGCATTAAGTCATGCCACAGCCGAGTGTAACGAGTGCTGATTGGCATCTCTGCACTAAATTTCCCTGTTTTAAACACCAATTCTTATTTGAATATGTGCTATTTAATGCCGATTTTATCTCTCTCTCAATAATTAGTATCAGAAAAATTATAACTTTGTAGAGTAATATTTGTGGGTTATGATTTTCAGAGAGGCAAAAATAGAGGATATTGATACGATTGCTGAGATTATTGCAGCAGCAAGCTCTCGTCTTGGAGCAGCAGGTGTGGATCAGTGGCAGAGGGGATACCCTAATCGTGGTAGTGTAGAGCGCGATGTGGAAGCCTCGGTGGGTAGGGTCTTGACACTTGATAGTGGCGAGATTGTGGCTTATGGAGCATTGATATATAGTGGCGAGAAGGCGTACGAAGAGCTGACGGGTGGAGAGTGGCTTCGAGAAGGAGAGTATGCCGTAATCCATCGTTTGTGTGTTGCGAGCAAGTATGTTGGCTGCGGTTATAGTCGCTATTTTATGTATCAAGCCGAAGTTCAGGCTGCCGAGCAAGTAGCATCTATGCGCATTGATACCCATCCCGAAAACAAAATCATGCAAAGCCTTATCGCTTCGCTTGGCTATACCTATTGTGGCGATGTGGTGATCGAGAGTCGCCGTTTGGCTTATGAGAAGTTGCTGAAGTAGGGTTTAAATATAGTTCAAAAATACTATGTACTCCCCATCTGCGTGGATGGTAAACTCCTCGCCCAAACAGTTGTTTAGAGTTCCTTGCCACCATGAAGTAAAGGTGTAGATGGGGTACTCCAATCCATTGGATGACAGATTTTTGGATGTGAAATTAAATATGGAAACTTGTTGTCCTTTTCTGCATTTAAAATTCCTTGTCCCAGAGCAGGCAATGAATACTCCGTAATCGGTATAGCTCTTTACCTCTGCCCCCATTCTCATATACTCAACCAAAAGACTGATATTACCTATGGTATGGTCTTCCCTTTTGCCTGTGGCTCCTACTATCGAAATAGATGTATAGCCTTTGTCGATAAGATATTTTACCGCTTTTGTCTGATCGTTGGTCTCTTGGTCGGGGATGTAGTGAATCCTGTCGGCGAACTTGATGCGGTTTTCCTGACTTAGCGAGTCGCCATCACCTATTATAACATCGGGCACATAACCATTGGCGATATATTGGTCGGCTCCGCCATCGCAGCACACTACAAGTTCAGCCTCCTTGAGTTTTTCGAGTGGCTTAGGATGCGTAGGGTAGTCCCCATTGGCTAAAATTACTACTCTTTTATCTTTGTTTGTCATCTCCTGTCATAAGTTTATTCCACTTTCGGTAACCAAAAACAGCTATTACTGCATATAACAGATAGAGTGTAGCGGTGAAGTATAGCTCCTTGTAGATAAACAATCCCACACTCACAATATCCACCACAAACCATACCCACCATTGTTCTATCACCTTGCGCGCTAACATCCACATTCCTACGATGCTCAATGCTGCGACAAACGAGTCAACGATCACAACATCGCTATCTGTGAATCTCCCCAACGCCCATGCTATCGCAACTTGAGCCGCGAGGTATCCTACGCCAGCCTTGAGCCAATCCTTGCGGGTGGCACGGCTAATCTGAAGCTCCTCTCTGAGGTGATTATCCTTCTTGCCAAAGAGTCTGAAGCTGTATCTCCATGCTGCCCAGCCGTAGAGTGCGATTAACAGATAGTAGAGATTAATGCCTACATCGGCGTATAATCCTGCTCGGAAAAATATGTAGAGATATATCGCCGGCATAATGATGCTGACAATCCAAAGGTGGATGCTTGCCTTGTATTCCAAATATAGATATACCAAGCCTACAACCACACCTATGATCTCAATAATCTGTTCCAAATTCATCTCTTGGCTAAGATTCTGTTACGCAAGGTCAAAGATAATTAGAAAATAATTATTATCTTCGCACCTAAGAAAAATTTTTAATCAAAACTATATGAAGAGACTTTTTATCTGTGCTGCTCTCATGTTGGGCGCACTCTCTGCTTCGGCGCAGAGTAAGGATGGCGGTATCAGTGCCGAGATGCTCGGTAAGATCCGCGAGGGTTATACCGCTACCCCCGAACAGAAGGCGGTGAAGAATGCTTTGGCATCGAGCTCTATCGCTACATTGGCTATCAATGCCGATAATTTGGCTATGTGCGACACTCACTTCTCGCATCAGGTTAAGACTGTCGGTATCACCGATCAGGCTTCATCGGGTCGTTGCTGGTTGTTTACTGGTCTGAATGTCTTGCGTGCCAAGATGATAGATAAGTACGATTTGCCAGGATTTGAGTTTTCGCAGAACTATAACTCGTTCTATGATCTGTTGGAGAAGTCAAACCTCTTTTTGCAGGCAATTATCGACACTCGCGATCTTGAACTTACCGATCGTAAGGTGGATTGGTTGTTGAAGAATCCTATTGGCGATGGCGGTCAGTTTACAGGCGTTTCAAACCTCATTATGAAGTATGGTGTTGTGCCAAAGGCTGCTATGCCTGAGACTTATCAGAGCAACAATACAAGCAATATGGCGATGATTCTCAAGCTTAAGTTGCGTGAGTTCGCTTTGGAGCTTCGCGAATTGAAGCCCGCTAAGGCTATGGAGCGCAAGGTTGAGATGTTGACCGAGATCTATCGTATTTTGGTAGAGTGCTTGGGCGTTCCTCCTACCGAGTTTGAGTGGGCTCGTTACGACAAGCAGGGTAAGTTGGTTAGCTGCAAGAAATATACTCCAAAGAGCTTCTACGAAGAGTATATCGGTGAGGATCTTGAGAAGAACTATATCATGGTGATGAACGATCCTTCGCGTGAGTATAACAAAGTATATGAGATCGAGTACGATCGCCATGTATATGATGGCGAGAATTGGCTCTACATCAACCTCCCTATCGAGCGCGTAAAGGAGTTGGCTATTGCATCTATCAAGGATAATACTGCGATGTATTTCTCATGCGATGTGGGTAAGTTCTTCGATCGTAAGAAAGGTACTTTGGATCTTGCTAACTTCGACTACGCTTCGCTCTTCGGCACTTCGTTCCCTATGAATAAGAAGCAGCGTATCCAGACCTTCTCAAGCGGCTCTTCTCATGCTATGACGCTTATTGCAGTAGATCTTGATGAGCAGGGTGAGGCTAAGAAGTGGATGGTCGAGAATAGCTGGGGCGCAGCTTCGGGCTATAAGGGTTGTGTGATTATGACCGATGAGTGGTTCGAGGAGTATATGTTCCGCGTGGTTGTTGAGCGTAAGTATGTTCCAGAGGATATCCTGAAGCTTCTTGAGCAGAAGCCTATCATGCTTCCTGCGTGGGATCCAATGTTTGCTCCAGAGGAGTAATCTTCGTAAGATAGAGAAAAAACAAGGTGATTTTGGCGATACAGTCCTAAAAATCCTTAATGTTATAGAATTTCAAAGCAAAGGGGTTGTCCGACTTTTTGAAGGACAACCTCTTTGCTTGTTTAAGCCTTAATAAACTTCTTTGCCAGCCACTTTCTCACAGGCTCATCATATAACTTAAGCAGGGTGTAAGCCAATGCGATTACTCCCACGATCAGGATCGCTACCACAGGCAACGCCTCCTTGAAAGTAGGGCATTGAGGTTTTTGCATCATCCAGTAATAGAACAGATACATGAATGGGTAGTGGATGATATATACAGGGTAAGATATGTCGCCCAAAAATTTGCAAACCTTAGTCGAAGCTGCGTCTGTCGTGTTGCCCGAAGCCCCCATCCATACCAAAGCAGGGAATGCTACCATGATGCATAATGTCTCGAATAGTCCGTTCATATACTCAGCCTCCAGATAAGGTACGGCAAAAAGCACTACAAGAACCGCCGAACAGATCCAGAATGCACCTTTAATTTTTATTGGCTTGAAATTACGAGCCAAAAGCATACCCAACGAGAATGGGAATAACATTCTGATCAAACCGCCCCAGAAGTTAACGGTGTCGATTGTCCAACCCACACCTATGCTGCCGTATCCCGAAACATTCATTATGGCAAAATACGCCAATGCGATACCCAAGAGTGCGGTCCACCACTTCAGCATGCGATTCGATAGTTTGCGTATAATCAAGGCATAGAGTATGTTGCCGATATACTCAAAGAATAGCGACCAGCTTGGACCATTAAGAGGAAACATTTCGCCATTACCTCTCACCTCATATCCAGCACCAGGGACGGCTGGAATAAAGAACATGGCAAGTAGTAAAGCCAACATTACCCATCCAAATGGGGTTTGTGTGCCATCCCATTGTGTAGAGCCTTGAACGAGGAACGTTATAGCTCCAATGATAGCTCCCATGATCAACATCGGATGCAAGCGAATCAGTCGGCGAGTGAAGAAGCCTTTGAGACTCATTTTTGTCCAACGATCATCGTATGCGTAGCTGATGACAAATCCCGAAAGCATGAAGAAGAAGTCAACAGCCAGATAGCCATGGTTAAAATTCTCTATCATTCCGCCCCCGACAAAAGCGAAACCTTCCCAAACGTGATACCAAATAACGAGCAGAGCTGCTACGCCACGCAATCCATCGAGAAGTTCATAGTGGGGCTTGGAATCGGCAAAAGTGCCTGAAGATTTTATTGTGTTCATGATCTGTATGGTTTGGTTGCAAATATACGAAAAATGCGCAAAAGCAAATAGTTAGCGTAAAATAATATTTTCGGTCGTGGAAAAGTTGTCCCTAAAATCTATTATTAGTATATTTACATGATATTTTGAATATCATGTGCGTCAGTAGCTGAATCGCTGATGCGATGAAAAGGGTAAAATATGTTAAATTTAAATACATTTCTTTTATGACTAAAGCACAACAAGGTAGCCGAGCCTACCTATTTTCCATTGTCTTAGTTGCTGTGTTGGGAGGTCTGCTCTTTGGATATGACACCGCTGTGATTTCGGGTGCGGAGAAGGGTTTGCAGGCATTTTTTATGGGCGCGGACTTCGAATACACCGATGCTCTGCACGGCATTACCTCATCGAGTGCCTTGATCGGCTGTATCATTGGTAGTGCGATCTCGGGTTTGCTGGCAACCCGCTTGGGACGTAAGCGTTCGCTGTTTGTGGCTGGCGTTTTATTCCTTATGTCGGCTTTGGGATCTTACTATCCTGAGTTCCTCTTCTTTGAGGCAGGCAAGCCATCATTCTCGCTTCTGATTGCTTTTAATATTTATCGTATCATAGGTGGAGTAGGCGTGGGATTGGCTTCGGCAATATGTCCTATGTATATCGCTGAGATTGCCCCAAGTAATATGCGAGGTACGCTTGTTTCGTGGAATCAGTTTGCCATTATCTTCGGTCAGTTGGTTGTCTATTTTGTCAATTTCATGATCCTCGGCTCTCATGCAAATCCTGTTATCGAGCTTGTCAATGGCGTGAATAGTATCGTTAATGCAGATGCTGCTGCATGGACTATCGAGACTGGTTGGCGTTTGATGTTCGTGAGCGAGGTTGTGCCAGCAGGATTGTTTGCATTGCTTATCTTATGTGTGCCTGAGACTCCACGTTATTTGGCTTTGGTGGGTAAGGATGACGCTGCACTAAAGGTGTTGGGTCGTATCAATGGCTCGGAGCGCGCTGCTACAATCCTTTCGGAGATTAAGGCTACGGCTCATGAGAAGACCGAGAAACTCTTTACATATGGTTGGCTCGTTATCTTCATCGGTATCATGCTTAGCGTATTCCAGCAGATCGTAGGTATTAATGCCGTATTGTATTTCGCTCCACGTATTTTCGAGACTATGGGTATGGGTAATCCTATGGTTCAGACCGTGATTATGGGTATTATTAATATCCTCTTTACCCTTTTGGCTGTCTTTACAGTAGAGAAGTGGGGTCGCCGTCCACTCCTGATCTCAGGATCTATAGGTATGGCGTTGGGTGCATTCGGTGTTGCGTTGAGTAATCTGGTGGCAGGTATGCCCGCTATCGTAGCTGTAGCCAGCATCATGGTCTATAGCGCATCGTTTATGTTCAGCTGGGGACCTATCTGTTGGGTGCTTATCTCTGAGATCTTCCCAAATACCATTCGTGGTGCTGCTGTAGCTGTAGCTGTGGCGTTCCAGTGGATCTTTAACTTTATTGTCTCATCGACATTCCTTCCTATGTATAATATGCGATTGGGTGAGATGGGCGATAAGTTCGGTCATATGTTTGCTTATGCGTTGTATGGCGTGATCTGCGTCATTGCCGCAATCTTCGTTTGGAAACTTGTTCCCGAGACTAAGGGTAAAACATTGGAGGAGATGAATAATCTCTGGCGGAAGAAGTAATTTCTCAAAAATAAAAAACAGAGCCTGCTTAAACTTTATGTTTGGCAGGCTCTGTTGTTTGTAATGTCTTGCGTAGATTAGAAAATTGACTCCTTGGTCTCGGTTGTGAGCAACTCTAACGCCTTCATTCCCATTACCGAATTTCCCTTTGGGTTTAGACGTGGACTCCACACCGCTACAGAGTATTGCAGCGGATGTATTGCAACTATACCTCCGCCAACGCCACTCTTCCCGGGCAGACCTACAAAGTAGGCAAATTCACCAGCCTCATCATAAAATCCGCAAGTCTGCATTATGGCATTAATGCGTTTAACTTGTGATGAGGTGAGTGTGATGCCAGCATAGTCAAAACGGCGGCGATGGTTGGCAAATGCTAAAAAGGCAAAAGCCAATTCTCGGCAATTCATCTCTATCGAACACATCATAAAGTAGAAGTGCAACACGCTCTCTATGTCGTTCTCGATTGTGCCGTGATACTTTAGCAGATTTGCGATTGCGGCATTCAGATATCCATTCTCGCGTTCTGAGTTTGCCACATCTCTATTGTAGTCAATGGTCTCGTCTTCGGCTATTGCTCTTACAAAACTAAGGAAATCTCTCTCTGGCTGCTCGAAATGTGAGAGTAGTATATCTGCCATTACGATAGCTCCCGCATTGATAAATGGATTGCGAGGTATACCATGCTCCACTTCAAGCTGAATCAGAGAGTTGAATGTAGTTCCCGAAGGTTCTCTGCCGACTCTTTTCCATAGCTCGTCTCCTTTGATAGAAAGACATATGGCAAGAGCAAAAACTTTCGATATACTTTGTATGGAAAATCTCGTGTCGGCGTCTCCTACGGAAGCCGTCTCTCCATATATCGAGTGAATATACATGCCAAATTGATCGGGGTTGACCTTTGCCAGTTCTGGAATGTAGTCAGCCTGCTTACCCTCTCCTGCATAGGGCAGAATAGATAGGTAAATATTCTCTAATAGTTGCTGATAATCCATAGTGAGATTATTTTTGTGGTCAAATTTTCTTCTGCTAAACAATAACGAGATAGACCTTTTGTGTTTGTCTATCTCGTTATTATTTAATATATTAGCATTGGGGATATTGCTAATACTCCTCTTCGTTGAAGAAGAAATCGTCCTTTGAAGGGTAGTCAGGCCAAATATCCTCGATTGACTCGTAGATATCTCCCTCATCCTCGATCTCCTGCAAATTCTCCAATACCTCAAGTGGTGATCCCGAACGAATTGCATAGTCGATCAACTCCTCTTTTGTTGCTGGCCATGGTGCATCTTCAAGCTTAGATGCCAACTCTAAAGTCCAATACATAATTTTACGGTTTATAGTGGTTTGTTACTTAATTTTCAATCCTATGCCAAAGCTATGGCTTTAAAATCGGGCGCAAATATATGAAAAAAATAGTAAATGCAACACCTTTGTAATATATTATTGGATAAAATACCTAAACCGTATCTTTTTCTGCTACTTAGAGTCTATAAATTAAGGAATCCAGAGTATCTCTTCCACGTTGGCTTTCAGCGTGATTGTGCGCCCCAAAAGATAGAGGTAATCCGATAAACGATTCAGATATGTTACGCTTCGTAGGTCGATATTATCATGCTCATGCGTTGCTCTGATGGCTGCACGCTCGGCTCTGCGACATACAGTACGACATACATGGCAAAGTGACAATCGCTCATCACCCCCAGGGATGGTGAATTTGGTAATCTCGGGTAGAGCAGCCTGCATTGCGTCAATCTGCTGCTCCAGACGCTCTGTAGCCTCGGCTGAGATCGCTTTGACCTTATCTTCGCCACCTTGACCTATGGCAAGCATCGCCGACACTGTCATTAGCTCCGATTCTATCTTGCGAAGCTCCTTGACGCTATTGTCAAAAGTAGCATCCGCTGCCAATTTGTCGGCGAGTAATGCGATGTAGGCTATCAACTCGTCAACCGTGCCGTATGCCTCGACTCTTATGTCGCACTTCGATACTCGCTCTCCACCGATAAGCGAGGTGAAGCCTTTGTCGCCACTTTTGGTATATACTTTCATAATTTGAATTGCTGTTTTGGTAGGTGGTTGTTAAACAATAACAAATATCCTCTGTTGTCAACGCTCGTGCATCGGTGACCCACGACCAATTCTTTGCAAATCTCAGTTCGCTCCTTGTCGTAATATGGGGCAATGATGCAGAGCGTGGTTTTTAATTCGCGTGCTTGCTCTGCCAATTTTGGAAGGCTGTGGGGTGGGGTTGCCAAAGTTGCAATCACCATATCGTGTCCAGCCATAGCCTCAGCCGAGCAATCAATGGTAACAGAGCTGTACTTACAATGCAACATCAGATTTTGCAGTTCGATAGCTCTGCGCTTGGCTACCTCTTTTTCGATCAAAGCGTTAAATAACTCTCTCTGCTCGCCCGCGATCTCCGATGACATGAATACTTGTCTGACAATATTATAGACAAACGGCGAGTGAACCCCATGACCGCGCCAATATCTCGCCCTTTTGATGTTTGAGGGGAGATTGCGCAACCCATAAAGCCTGCGTTTAATATTTCTGCCGCTTATCTTCATCGTGCCGAAAATCAGTATTTTATTTCTTGAGCAGACCAGCCAAATGTCCTGTCGAGAATGCTATCTGGAGGTTGTATCCGCCTGTGTTGGCATCCAAGTCGAGTACCTCGCCTGCAAAATAGAGCCCCTTGACCTTCAAAGACTCCATGGTGAATTTATTAACCTCTTCGCAATTCACACCACCTGCCGTAACCACCGCAAATGGGAATGGCGCATAATCGGTAATAGGGAATACCATGCCCTTGAGTACCTTGATCAAGCGATAGATCTCCTCGTCTGTTACCTTGCGAATGTAATTCTTCGAATGGATATCCAACTCGTGTGCAATCGGAATCACAAAATTCTTTGGCACCAATTTACGCAATAGCTCCGAGAAGAACTCATCGGGCTGCATCTCGGCTATCTCACGCTTGATGCGCTCAAAGAGTATCTCTTCTGTAAGGGCTGGCTTCATGTCGATTACCAATTTCACCTTCTTCTCCTCGATGAGTGCATCCACCGCATCGCGACTTACGCGCAGAGCCACAGCTCCCTCTATGCCGCGATCTGAGAATGAGATCTCGCCAAACTCCTCTCTTGCCAACTCGTTGTCGATATATAATTTGGCGTTAACGTTCTTAAGCAGGAGTCCATCCAAATACTTCTTCTGCGGATGTGATGTGCGCAGTGGGGTGAGCGAAGGGCGCACCTCCTCGATTGTGTGTCCCAAGTCGTTGGCGAAGATATAACCATCACCTGTCGATCCTGTGCCAGGGTAGCTGACACCTCCCGTTGCTATGATTACATTCTCTGCCTCCTCTTTGCGTTCGAAGCCTCGTTTGTTGACATAAGTTACGCCATAAACCTTGTCGTTCATGGTGAGGATGCCCGTAACTCGAGTGTTATATACGATCTCTACTCCGTTGTCCAGACAATACTCCATCAGGGCATTGGCGATATCCCATGCCTTGCCACTTTTGGGGAATACGCGTTGTCCACGCTCTATTTCAAGCTTCACGCCGTTGCGCTCGAAGAAACGTATCGTAGCTTTGTTGTTAAACTCGGCAAATGCCACCTCGAAGAAGTCCGCATTGACGCGTATAGCCTCCTTAAACTCCTCTGGTGGACGGGCATTTGTGAGGTTGCATCGTCCCTTACCCGAAATTCTGATTTTACGACCAGCCTTCTCCATCTTCTCCATTAGGAGTACCTGCTTGCCGTTTCGTGCTGCTGTTGCTGCCGCCATCATGCCTGCTGCTCCAGCACCTATAACTATGACATCGTACATAATCCGTTCTAAATTTTCACAAATGTACAAAATTGTCTTCATATAATCTCTATTTTGGACGGTTAAAGAGCCATTTTCTTGAAAAAATAGTATATTTGTGTGTGCAATAAATGTTTGTTATGGATAAGAAAATAGTATATCCCACTCATGGAGTTTGTTCGCGTGCCATTGCTGTGGAGCTTAGCGATGGCGTAGTTAAAAATGTTGAGTTCGTAGGTGGATGCAATGGCAACACCCAAGGTATTGCTATGCTGGTTAAGGGTATGCCTGCCAAAGAGGTGATTGCTCGCTTGGAGGGTATTAGCTGCAACGGCAAGGGTACATCGTGCCCCGATCAACTTGCTCGCGCCCTGCGCCTGATGACTCAGAATGATTAATAAACCTAACCCCAATAATTATGCGTAAAATTTCTAATCTGCGTAAGACGCTTTGCGCTGTGGTATTGTTGACCGTTGCCCCTTTGGGCATTTCGGCTCAAGATAAGGAGATTGTTTCGGTAGTGCCTTCTGCTCAGATACTCAATCGAGGGTTCGGCTCTCACGATAGAGCCCAGTTCCTTAAGCCCGATAAAGTTTTTTACCCCGAGACATGGTTTCATTTTATCGGCGGCAATGTGTCGTATGAGGGTATCACTGCCGACCTTGAGGCTATCGCTCAGGCAGGTATCTCAGGCGTTCATTTCTTCCATGGTCAGCAGGGTGGCAAGTGGCCTGCTACGGGTGAAGATATTGAGTGTATGAGCGAAAAGTGGGAGGATGCCGTAAAGTTTGTTGCCGAGGAGAGTAAACGTCTCGGTCTGCGCTTTACGGTGCAGAATTGCCCCGGTTGGGCAATGTCGGGCGGTCCATGGATCAAGCCCGAAAACGCCATGCGTATCCTTGTTTCCAGTTCTCAGGTTGTAAATGGCTCTGAGAAGGTCGCAGTTTCTTTGGCTCAGCCTCAGCCAAGTGGTGAGGAGTGGCGCGACTATCGCGATATCGCAGTCCTTGCTTTCCCAACTCCTGCGGGAGGAGCTGTTGCGTGCCCAACACCGACTAAAATAGTTGGTAGTGGCTCGTATGATTGGCAAAGACCTGTTGCCAAGAATCAGAACATTACACTCTCTCCAGCCTTGGATAAGACCAATTGGGTGGAGCTCACGTATGATAAGCCTACTGTGATTCGCACCTTGCAACTCTCCTCAGTTCAGGGCTTCAATCATAATATGTGCTACGATCCCGATGTTACCATCAGACTCTATGCTTACATGGCTGATGGCAATCGCGTAAAGGTTCTGGATGCCCCTATGCCACAATCCAATTGGCAGGATGGTGCAACCATGAGTCTTGCTTGTCAAGTGGCGGAAGGTGCTGTGAAGTATCGTGTGGAGATTGATAATCAGTATAATATGAATGTCAGCCGCATCAATCTGCTCTCTATGGCAATGAAGAATAGTTGGGAGTCGGAGGCTGGTTGGACATTGCGTAGCTTGGAACGTACGGGCGATGATTTGATGCAACCTACGGAGGCATATCTAAAGTCTGATCAGATACTCGATGTAAGCCAACATATGTCTTCCGATGGCAAATTTGAGTGGCAAGCACCTTCTGCTGGAGATTGGACTATTCTTCGTTTGGGTCATGTCAATGCAGGGCGTAAGAATAAACCTGCACCACCTTCAGGTACAGGTTGGGAGTGTGATAAGCTCTCTACCGAAGGACCCGAAGCCCACTTCGAGGGCTATGTCGGAATGTTGTCTGACGGAGTGCTGAAAGATGGTTTGTTGGGAGGTCTATTGTTGGATAGCTGGGAGTGTAATACTCAGACTTGGACTGTGAAGATGGAGCAGGAGTTTGAGCGAGTTGCGGGTTATGAGTTGCGCGAGTGGTTGCCTGCCGTTATCGGTTATGTGATTGATGATCCCGAGACCACATCTCGTTTCTTGCTGGATTGGCGTACAACTATCGGTGATCTTTATGCTAATAAATTCTATCGCCGCATGGCTGAGCTTGGTCACGAGAAGGGACTCTCGGTGATGTATGAGACTGCTGCGGGCGATGTCTTCCCTGCCGATATTTTGGAGTATTTCAAGTATGCCGATGTGCCGATGTGCGAGTTTTGGCATCCTTTCAGCAATGGTTATGTTGGTGATTTGAATTTCAAACCGATCAAACCTACCGCTTCGGCTGCTCGTATCTATGGCAAGCCAAGAGTCAATGCCGAGTCGTTCACATCGTTCAATCTGACTTGGGACGAGCATTGGCAGATGCTCAAGGAGGTTGCCGATTTCAATGCGGTGGAAGGCGTTACACACAATGTGTTCCACACCTATACGCACAACCCACAGATAGATTACCTCAAGCCTGGTACTTCATTCGGTGCTAAGATCGGTACTCCATTCTTGCGTGGTCAGACTTGGTGGCAATATATGCCTGAGTTTACTACCTACCTTGCTCGATGCAGCTATATGTTGGAGCGCGGACGTGCCGTATCGGATGTGCTTTGGTATCTGGGCGATGAGATTAACCATAAGCCAAGCCAGAAGTATCCTTTCCCTGAGGGATATCGTTTCGATTATTGCAATCCCGATGTTTTGCTCAATCGCTTGAGCGTCAAGGATGGACGATTGGTTACGCCTGAGGGTTATTCATATAGCATGATGTGGATTCCCGACAATAAACGTATGTTGCCCGAAACGCTTGAGAAGTTGTACGAACTCATCAAGCAGGGCGCAGTAGTGGTTGCATCTGCTCCTAAGGGCATGGCTACCTTGCGAGGCGATAAGGCAACAGAAAAGCGTTTTGCTAAAGCCGTATCAGCCATCTGGGGTAAGGCTCAGAAGGGTGGTGTTACACGTATCGGCAGTGGCGCAATCCTTTCAGATGTGGAGCTTTTGGATGCTATCGAGATGCTTGGCATGAAGCCTGATGTAAAGGGTGATGTCCGTTGGATTCATCGTAATGTCGAGGGTGCGGATATCTATTTCGTGACACCTCAGTTGGAGCATTCTTTCGATGGTCAGGTGCTTTTCCGTGCCAAGGGTAATGTCGAAATTTGGGATCCTATAACAGGCTCTCACTCTTCGGTTGATAGCTGCTTGGAGGGCGAATATACGGTTGTTGATATTAAGCTCCCTCAGTCGGGATCATGCTTTGTGGTGATACACGATGGAGAGAAGTTGCCTGTGGCTAAGCAGTATGTTGAGTCTGCAATGAAGCCTATTGATGGCGAGTGGACTCTCTCATTCCCTGAAGGTTGGGGCTTATCATCTGACGTAAAGGTTGAGCTGCTGAAGGCATGGAAGGATCTTGATATTCCTGCCGAAACCAAAGCCTTCTCGGGTAGTGCCAAGTATAGCAAAAAGTTTGTTGCCGACAAGAGCGTTAAGGCTTCCGATAGAGTGATGCTCGATTTGGGCAAGGTCGATATGATTGCTGCCGTTAAGCTAAATGGTAAGTCTCTAGGAACACTTTGGTGCGCTCCATACGTTATTGATATCACTGAAGCTATCGTAGAGGGCGAAAATGAGTTGGAGGTAGTGGTGACAAGCACATGGTTCAATCGTTTGGTATATGACGCAGCATTGCCTGAGGCAGAGCGTAAGACTTGGACCGTGGCGGGACCATCTGCTAATAATAAGTTGCGTGAGACAGGTTTGATGGGACCTGTGAGATTGGTGTTAGGTAAGAGTAAATAGAGATGAAGAAGATAATTAATCCATGGGCAGGCGAGCCCACATATCATTGTTTTGGTTGCGACCCCAACTCTCAGAATGGTCTTAGAATGGAATTCTATGAGGATGGCGATCAGATCATCAGCCATTGGTATCCGCGTAGCGAGTTTCAAGGGTGGCGCAATACTCTGCATGGAGGTATCCAAGCTACGCTCGCCGATGAAATTGCCAGCTGGGTAGTATTTCGCAAGTATCAGACAAGTGGCGTAACCTCTCGCATGGAGGTCAAGTATAAGAAGCCTGTCATCATGACCGATGCCACAATCGAACTTCGTGCCCGCGTTGTGGAGCAGAAACGTAATGTGTTGGACATCGCTGTGGAGTTGTACGATGCTCAGGGTGAATTATGTACTACGGCAAATTGTATATACTTCCTCTTTCCGAAGGATCGCGCTCGCGATGAGTTCGGATTTATGGAGTTCAAGACCGAAGATGAATTGTAAACTTTCTATTGCATGCTTAGGAGGATATATTTAATTCTGTGGCTCGTTGTTCTTGTTTGCCCTGCCCATGCTCAACGTGGCTTGACAAAGTCGGAGTGCAATGCTGCTATGGTTGCACTCGAAGCCAAGTGGCGAAGTGATATGCGCAATAGTCATCGTGAAGCTATTGAAAAAGAGGTGTTTGAATCGGGCGACCTAAAGCTTCGATTTAAGTCTATTGTCTATGGCGAAAAGCCTTCCGATGGTCGCAGCCTCTATATCTCTTTGCATGGTGGTGGAGGTGCTCCAGCGGCTGTTAATGATCAGCAATGGCGTAATCAGATTTACCTCTATAAGCCCGCCGAAGGAGTCTATGTCGCTCCTCGTGCGCCATGGGATGCGTGGAATATGTGGTTTGAGGAGGGTATTGATCAACTATTCGAAATGCTGATTCAGGCTGCTGTCGCACATTGGGATGTGAATCCTGATAAGGTCTATCTGTTAGGTTATTCGGCTGGTGGCGATGGGGTGTGGCGCATGGCTCCTCGCATGGCAGATCGTTGGGCTGCAGCCTCGATGATGGCAGGTCATCCGGGTGAAGCCTCGCAGGTGAATTTGCGAAATACTCCATTTATGATTTGGATGGGGGAGAACGATAGCGCATACAATCGAAATGAGTTGGCGCGTAAGCATGGCGCAATCATGGATTCGTTGAGTAGGGCTGATCGTGGAGGTTATATACATAAGACCATGATTATTGCCAATAAAGGTCATTGGATGGATGGCGAGGATCGTGCTGCCTTGGAGTGGATGACGGCTCAGGGAGTCCGTAACCCATATCCCGATAAGGTCGTGTGGCGACAGGAAGCGGTTGTGCGCCCTACGCTATATTGGTTGGCTGCTCCTCAAGACGAGTTGCGTCATGGTGCAACTCTAATAGCCCAGCGTAAAGGCAATGTGATTGATATCTTGCAAAGTGACTACACGCGTGTAACCATCTTTTTGAACGACCAGATGTGTGATCTCGATAAGCCGATTGTTGTTCGCTATCAGGGTAAACGAATCTTTCGAGGTAAATTGTTGCGCACCGAGGAGAATCTCGAGTCTACGCTCCGAGATAGAGGAGATCTGCGCTATATGTTCCCTTCGAAGATTGAAGTCAAGATTCCATAAAATCTATCTGACTAATATGAAAAAACAGTCTTCAAAAGCGATATTGCCTTTGAAGACTGTTTGATTTTGAGGTGAGAGATAGATTACTTCTGCAACTGAGAGTTGTCAGCTACAACCATATTCTTATCTATGCGAAGAGTTACGTTGCTATCAACCTCGATCAAAAGGGTAGTCTCTTTAACCTCCTTAACTGTGGCATAGATTCCGCCAGCAGTGATAACCTTATCACCCTTCTTCAATCCCTCGCGGAACTTAGTCATCTCCTTACGGCGTTTTGACTCAGGACGCCACATAAAGAAATACATTACTGCCACCATTGCCAGCATCATAATCCAGAAGCTGCCCATACCTGGTTGCTGTACAGCCTCTGCTGCTTGAAGTAAATTAATCATATTTTCTACTTTTTAAATTTGTTTATCTTCTTTTAATATCTCGATCCTCTTTCTAAAAGGAATCATATCGCAACAAAGATACTAATTTTTTCTAAAACTACAATTCTACTCGATCTCTGCTTCGATATATATCTTGAGTTTCTGTTCACTTCCTGCTAAATATAGCTCAATGAGCTTCATTTGCCAACCCATCTGACCTTTGGAGTCGAACTCAAAGTCGATGGTGGCGGCTTCTCCTACCTCTATCGGTTTACGCTCGTAACTGAGTTTGGTGCATCCGCAGGTGTTCACGTGGCGCAGTATCACAATTGGTCCAGAGGTCGAGTTTTCGAGAGTTATCCTCTTCTTGATGACCTCGCCGCTACGCATACGTCCGAAACTCAGGGTATCGGTGGCTCCCGACTTTAAGATTTCGGGAGTTATCACGATCTGCTTAGATGCTGCGGGCGAGTGGGGTGTTATCTCTCGGCGAGCCTTGCATCCAAAAGAGAATGTTGCAGCCACAAGGACTGCAACAAACATTATGCTGAGAACTCTTATATGCCTTTTAATCTGCATCGCGAGTTGGTTAAAAATCCTTTTCGAATTAAATCAAACCTCTGCCACTCTTGTTGATCTTGCCCTCCTCGTTCAGCGTGCTAACGATCTTGTCGAGTACGCCATTGATAAAGTTGCTACTACCAGGAGAAGAGTAGTATTTAGCGATCTCGATGTACTCATCAAGAGTAACCTTTACAGGTATCGAAGTAAATGAGAGAAGCTCTGTTACGGCAATAGCCATAATCAGATTATCCATGTATGCAATACGCTCCACATCCCAATTGCGAGTAAACTGCTCAATGAGTTGCTGCTGCTTGTCGAAATTCAGGGCAGTCTTGGCGAAAAGCTCTTTTGCGTACTCCAGATCATCTTCGCTCTTGAATTTTGGCAACACCTTGACCTCCTGATGCGAAGCGCGCATGTTGGAGAGTGTGCGGGTGACCATAATCAAGGCAAACCCAAGATCATCGTTCCACATGATTGACTGCTCCTCCAAAGCCTCCTCCAAAGCCTCGGACTCCTCCAGACCATTGGTGTAGAAGTCTGTAACCAAAGCCAAATCCTCGCGGAATGAACGCTCCTGCGAGAGCATATATTTCTGGTAGCTCTCAGTCTGCTCCAACTCGTTGAAGAGGTTTTTGATCAGCTCTGGATATTGATTCCATGAGAGCTTGTGCGAAGCCAAATAATCATTTACAGAGTCACTTTCGCTGATGATTCTGATAACTGAGTTTTCTACAAATTTACGGTTTGGATTGAGGTCTTCAGCCGTAGGCAATCTCTTCTGCATGGCTGCCTGCTGTCGCTGCTCCGCATGTCGAGCAAGTTCGACTATGAGTGAGAGCATCTGGAAATAGAGATCGTATGTCTTATCTATTGATGCCACCAAATTCTTCTCAGATACAGCCAATGAGCATGATTCTGATTTAAGGTGGGCATACAAAGCCTTCAAGACTTTTATTCTGAGCAATCTTCTGCTTATCATATAATGAACCTTAATTGATGTTGCGCAAAGATAATACAACTACTTTAGAGAACAAAATTTATTTTGCATCAAAAACTAAACACGATGCAAAAAAGTGGTGTTTATGCCAATATTAATCAATAAATATAGTATCTTTGTCTTTGTATGTATCGTAGAGTAAAGAATATCATTCCGCGAGAATACGGCTCACGCTTTTGGTTGTTGGCACTCAACCTGATGTCGAGGGCTGTACTCAATTTCTTCAGCATCGCACTCATGGTGCCGTTGCTGGTGTTGATAGTCGATGGCGGTATGATCTCTCGAAATAAATGGCTTGCCTATTTTCAAGAGTGGTCGGGTTGTGAAACAGATCGAGATTTTGCGCTGTTAGTTATCTCGGCGATTATTGTTTTGATATTGCTCAAAAATGTAATTTGTCTGATTTTATATAAATACGAACGAGATTTTATCTACGATCTGTATCGTACACTATCTCGCCGATTATATATCGACTATTTCCGCCGCGGACTAAGGTTTGTATGGCAAAATAATTCATCTAAATTATCTCGTAGGGTTAATCTCATAACCTTTAACTTTGTTGTCGGAGTTTTGCGTCCTATGGTGGTCATGGCAGGTGAGGTTATGCTTCTTGCGCTGATACTTATCGCGCTGGCACTGTATAACGTGTGGGCGGTGGGTGTTGTTGTCCTAATCTTTGTGCCAAGTCTGTGTGCTTACTACTATTTTGTTCGCCGCCGTATGACTCGTTACGGCAGGCAGGAAAATGAGGCTCACAAGGTGCGTTTCCGTAGCGTGGCTGAGTGCTTTAGAGGTTATGCCGATGTCGAGGTAAACAATGCCTTCGATCAGATGCTTAGGCTGTACGACAAACATACCGACAAGCTGATTCAGGTGCAGAAGCGTGATGCCATGCTTTCGGCTATGCCTCAGAGTTTTATGGAGATGGTCGTGACTCTCGGTATGGCATTGCTGGTGGTTGTAGGGTTGTATCTGCCTGATGTGAATGTTGGTATTGTCTTTGGTATCTTTGCGGTGGCTACCATTCGACTTGTGCCATCGGTGCGTACAATTCTTTCAGCCTATACATCCATCCGCCATAATAATTATACGTTGGATATTCTGTCGGATATTTCGGACTCAGAGCCTATGTCGTGTGATGATTCTGTGCGAATATCGTTGCGTGATAAGATCGAGTTGCGCGATTTGAGCTTTGCCTATCAGGATGACCCCATATTCCAATCCTTCAATCTTGTGATTAAACGTGGCGAGAAGGTTGGCGTTCAGGGTGCATCGGGACGTGGAAAGTCCACCTTGATCAATCTCTTGTTGGGACTTGTTGCTCCCTCATCGGGGCAGATATTAATTGATGGTCGTCTGTTGGATTCCTATTCAAGGCGCAGCTGGCAGAATTCTATTGGTTATGTGGCTCAAAATCAGTTTCTGTTGGATGGTTCACTAAAAGAGAATATAGCTTTTGGCGTTGCGCCTGAAAAAATAGATATGGAGCGATTACATAGTGTTATTTCTATGGCAAGTCTCGATGAATTTGTAAAATCATTACCCGATGGCATTGAGTCAAATATCGGCGAGAGTGGTTGCCGAGTCTCTGGTGGAGAGCGTCAACGCATAGGAATTGCCCGCGCCTTGTATCGCCAGCCCGATATTCTTATTTTGGATGAAGCTACATCGGCTTTGGATTTGGATACAGAAGAGCAGATTAACTCTTCGATCAAGCAACTCTCGTTTGCAAATCCCGATTTGACAATTATTGTAGTTGCACATCGTGCTTCGGCACTTGATTATTGTGATTATGTTGTAAATTTGTAGTATGAAATTCAGCGATTATACCATATCATCTTTTCTTGTGCGAGTCTTTGGACCTGTGCATGATCTTGTTGCACATGGTCTTGAGGGTTTTGCCCCTTTTGTTGTGGCTAATGTAAATTCTGAACAGAGACCTATTGCTGAGATCTTTACAGGAGTAGATCTTGAGTTTGATCCGTCTGATTTTAAGGAGCTTACACGTTTCGATTTTGATGCAGGTGAAGCCGAGTGTATTTTTAGTTGCTCGGACAAAGAGTTTCTCTTCGAGATGAAAAGCCAAAATGGGGCGCATCAAACATACTTGTGTGATAGGCAAGCTCGCCGAATTAGTTGTGATGTAAATGAGGTAAACACTCCTCTTCTAAGATCACTGTTGCGTTTTGGCGTTTGGTTTATGCTGGGACTTGCTTTGGCTCACAAGGGTTGTTGTGCAGTGCATACTTCCGTTATTGTGGCAGATAATCGTGCGGTGATGTTCTTGGGAGAGTCAGGAACGGGTAAGAGTACCCATACTCGCTTGTGGCGCGAAAATATCGAAGGGGTACATCTTCTGAATGATGATAGCCCGTTTGTGAGTGTGAGGGATGGTAAGGTTACGGTCTATGGCTCGCCTTGGAGTGGTAAGACTCCATGCTATCGCAATGAGTCTTATCCTTTGCAAGCTATTGTTCGCTTAAGTCAGGCTCCACACAATAAAATTCGCACGCTTAAAAGTATTTTTGCCATCGGTGCGTTGTTGCCATCTCTACCTCCTGCATTTTTGTTCGACAAGGAGTTGGAGGAGTGCTTGATTGATATCCTTTCAAAGGTTGTAGCCCAAACTCCTGTTTATCATTTGGAGTGCTTGCCCGATGCCGATGCGGCACGGTTGTCTTATAATACGGTGTTTGGTAATGCAGATTGAGCTTCAAAATAAAATTTTCTTTGCCGAGGTCGAACGACAATTAGCCGAAGGACATACTGTCACCATCAAAGTCAAAGGGCATAGCATGACCCCCTTGTTGCGTGATGGGCGAGATAGTGTAGTGGTGCGAGCCGTTAGGAGTGAGGATATAAAATTGGGGCAACTGATGTTCTTCCGTTATCGAGGAGCGTGGGTTATGCATCGCCTATGTAAAATAGATGGCGAGTGTTTGACCTTTGCTGGTGATGGTAATTATCGTAAGCAGGAGTCTGTCTTTCGCTCCGATGTGGTAGCTACGGTTATTGCTGTCAGACGAAAGGATGGTAGAGTAGTTAGTTGCGATAGCAGACGTTGGCACAGGGCATCGACCTTGTGGCTTGCGCTACATCCGTTTATCCGCAGGGTGATATTGAGTATTATACATAGATTAAAATTATAGGTTATGAACGACATTCGTATAGGTCATGGCTATGATGTCCATGCTTTGGCTGATGGTTTGCGCTTGGTTTTGGGTGGAGTGGAGATTGAGCATACAAAGGGTTGCGTTGCTCACTCCGATGGAGATGTTGTAATCCATGCTATTTGTGATGCCCTGTTGGGAGCTTTGGCTTTGGGCGATATTGGCAAACTCTTTCCCGACACCTCAGCTGAGTTTAAGGGTATAGATTCTAAAATTCTGTTGCGCCGAGTTTGCGATGTGATAGAAGAGAGGGGGTATCAGATCTCTAATATCGACTGTACTATCGCAATGCAACGTCCTAAGCTACGCCCTCATATCGACACCATGCGCCAGACTTTGGCTCAGGTGATGGGGTTGGATGTTGATAGAGTCTCTGTTAAGGCTACCACCACCGAGCGTCTCGGCTTTGAAGGACGTGAGGAGGGCGTTTCGACCCATGCAGTGGCTCTGCTCATTAAGTAAAAGATAATCCCAAAAGCCGCCTGACTTTTGGGATTATTCTTTTTTAGTTCTCAGCCGCAGCCTCTTGCTCAATTTGGGCTGTGGATGTCGGTGACTCCTCGACCTGTTTTAATATGTCGTGCTTCTTCTCCTCTTTGCGTTCTCCCACCGAACCTATGTAAAGCATGGCAATTCGTGCATTTTCGATCAATACTCTTGCTTCGCCTGTTATTGTCGAGATTGTCATCGAGATTTGGTACTCCTCGCCTTGCGTACTCTTCATCAGCAGCGAGATGCTCCATTCGGCTAAATATTTTGAGATATTGAAGTCTGCAATCTGCTCAGTGTCAAAATTGAGCATGGTCATATATTGCGACAGCCCTCTTTCGGCAGGTAGATGCACTTCGACCAGAGCTGGACTCATGAATAGGTAATAATATCCTGCATATATCATTCTCATGTCACCCTTAGGCAGAGCCTGCATGGTCGTGGGGTAAAATGCGAATGATCGGCTCTCGATCAGCGAATCTATTTTTTCTGCAAAACTCTTTGCTTTACATGCTCGGCGTTCCACCCTGTTTTGAGGGTTGAGACATGTTGAATCTTTACTCAGAGAGTCTATCGAGGTATAATCCTTTCCTAAAGCTGGAATTACGGTGCTTTGCGGTATGCTGTCGGGAGTTGTCGCAACCTGCAAGGTGTTGTTTTGCGCTATGACCATTGTTGGTAGAAGCGCAAAAAGAATAAATAAACGTCTCATAGCTAATAGATTTTAGTTATTGTGCCTGAGTATTGTACGGGGCTATACCAATTGTTCGATATGGTCAGATTTGCCCCTCCATAACGAGAACTGATCTCAAATGTAAATGTGTATTGCATCGAGGCATAGAGGTTGGTCTTGAATGATACGATCCAGCCGCCGTCCGTCTGCTGAACCTTCATGTCGTTCAGATTTGGCGAGCCTGTGTTGATCAATACATAACGATAGGGCGGGGTGAAGCCTGCAATATAAGGCAGACAAACATCCATCGTTCCGCGCCACAAAGTGACGTTGTAGAGTGGATTCGAGATCAGACGCATCGAGCCTGCGGGCAGTTGCTGCATCGACTGAGGGTTGAACTCGAAGTTGCGAGAAAGCACAAGAGAGTCAATATACTTCTCGAATTCAGCCAATCGGGCAGCCCTTCGAGCCGCGCGCTCCTCATGAGTTGTACTTTGCAGATACTTTTGGTGAGTCTGTGCCGATACCTTTGCGGTATATGGTCCACAGTATGTGCAGAATAGTATGCACAGGATGAAAAAAGAAAGTCGTTTCATAGCACATAAGGTTTTGTGATGAAACGACCTCAAAATTCTTGCCTAAATCCCTAATTTGCGTAGAAATTCTCCCGTTGCGCTCTCTTTGTTTTGGGCGATATCGTGGGGAGTGCCTGTGGCTATGATCCTACCTCCGCCCGCGCCGCCTTCGGGACCTATATCTATGATATGATCGGCAACCTTTATTACGTCTAAGTTATGTTCGATTACGATGGCGGTATTACCCTTGTCAACCAATTTATTGATAACCTTCAATAACTGACGTATATCCTCAAAGTGCAAGCCTGTAGTAGGCTCATCCAGAATATATAGCGTATGCCCTGTGTCGCTCTTCGAAAGTTCCGCCGCCAACTTTATACGCTGACTCTCGCCGCCTGATAGGGTGGTGCATGGTTGTCCCAACGTGAGGTAACCCAAACCTACATCTTGTATAGCCTTTAACTTTTGGTAGATGTGGGGTATATTCTCGAAGAACTCAACGGCGATGTTTACCGTCATGTTCAGCACCTCGTTGATATTCTTACCCTTGTATTTTACCTCCAAGGTCTCTTTGTTATAGCGATTTCCGCCACAGCTCTTGCACCTTACATATACATCAGGTAGGAAATTCATCTCTATGGTCTGCACGCCAGCTCCGCGACACTCCTCGCAACGTCCTCCTTTGACGTTAAACGAAAATCGTCCCGCCTTGAATCCTCTCACTTGTGCATCGGGCGTAGCCTCGAAGAGCTTGCGTATATCGGCAAATACATTGGAGTAGGTGGCTGGATTACTGCGTGGTGTGCGTCCGATAGGGGATTGATCCACAACTACCAATTTGTCTATATGCTCCAAACCCTCCACACTATCGTATGGCAGAGGCTGGTCGAACGAGCGATACAACTTACGGCTCAGGATCGGACGCAACGTGTCATTCACGAGTGTCGATTTACCCGATCCGCTAACTCCCGTTACGCATATAAATTTGCCGAGTGGAAACTCTGCATCCACACCTTTGAGGTTGTTGCCTCTGGCTCCCATGATTTTTAGGCTCTCTCCGCTGCCTGCACGCAAAGTCTGAGGGATCTCTATCTTGCGCCTTCCGCACAAGTAGTCAGCTGTGATCGAGTCCGATTTCATGATATCTTCTATGCTGCCCGCAGCTACAATCTGTCCTCCACGTCTGCCTGCCTTAGGACCTACATCTACTATGTAATCTGCCGAGCGCATCATATCCTCATCATGCTCAACCACAATCACCGAATTGCCTGCATCGCGCAACTCCTTGAGCGTGTTTATCAGTCGTTGGTTATCTCTTTGGTGCAAACCGATGCTCGGCTCATCCAGAATGTAGAGTACGTTTATGAGTTTAGATCCGATCTGTGTAGCCAAGCGTATGCGCTGACTCTCTCCTCCCGAAAGCGACCTTGCTGAGCGATTCAGCGAAAGATATCCCAACCCAACGTCCAACAAGAAGCGCAGACGCTCGCGGATCTCCTTGACAATCTCCTGAGCGATCTTTTTCTCCTTGGAATCAAAATGTTCTTCGATGGTTGACATCCACTCGGCGAACTCGGTGATAGACATTGCCGAGAGTTCGGCAATATTTTTATCTCCAATCTTGAATTGCAGAGCCTCCTTCTTTAATCTTGATCCGCCACATACGCTACATGGGCGATACATGAGGAATTGCTCGCGCCATTTTTGACCTCGCTTGGAATCTTCATCGTCTGATGATTGCACATACTCGGCTATACCTTCCCATGGTATCATTCTGCGCCCCGAAATAGAGCCGAACTCCGAAAGATCAACCGTCAAAGGTTTCGGATCGCCATACAAAATGGCATTCATACCCTCCTCTGAAATTGTCTCAATCGGGTCATCTATCGTGAAGTCATACCTCCTGCCAAGTATTGTCAGCAGCGTAAAGACTTTGTTATTCTTGTATTTGCCTAATGGCTCAATAGCTCCTTCTCGCAATGAAAGTGTGCTGTCGGGGATGATCTTCTTGATATCGAAAACAGCCTCTACACCCAAACCACTGCAACGTGGACAAGCTCCTTGTGGAGAGTTAAAAGAGAATGTATGAGGCGCAGGATCTTCGAATGCCACTCCTGTCGTAGGACACATCAGATGACGTGAGTAATAGCGCATTCCGTCTGCTTCGTAATCGTAGATCGCCATCGTGCCCTTGCCTTGTCGCATAGCCTCCTTCAGAGAGGTCATTACTCGCTCCTCGCCATCCTGATTTATTCGCATACGATCCACTATAAGGTCTATGTTGTGAACTTTGTAGCGATCCAACTTCATGCCGATGCTGATCTCTTTTATTTCGCCATCAATGCGTGCATATATGTAGCCTCTTTTAGCTAATGACTCGAATAATTCGCGATAATGACCTTTACGCCCCTTGACTATCGGAGCCATAAATGCCACCTTGCGCCCATCGAAGCCCGTCATGATCAGATCTCGGATCTGCTCATCGCTGTAGTGGATCATCTGCTCGTTGGTCATGGGGGAGTAGGCTCGTGAAGCGCGCGCAAAAAGCAGACGCAGGAAGTCGTTGATCTCTGTTACCGTTCCTACTGTCGAGCGAGGATTCTTGTTGGTGGTCTTCTGTTCGATTGCCACTACGGGACTCAACCCTGTGATCTTATCTACATCGGGACGCTCCATAGTGCCGACAAATTGGCGAGCATAGGTAGATAGCGTCTCCATATATCTGCGCTGACCTTCGGCATATATCGTGTCGAAAGCGAGCGAAGATTTGCCCGATCCCGACAGACCTGTGATGACCACAAGCGAATAACGCGGAATCTCTACATCTACGTTTTTAAGGTTGTGTACTCTGGCTCCCGTAACAACTATTTTATCTTCTTCTTGAAATTTCATGTTTAATAAACGCCTTCTCAATGAGTTTAATTGCATACGGTAAGCACCGAGCGCAGGATGTTTTGTAGCGAGATGATACCAATCAGATCGGCAAAGCAGACAATAAGTATCAATAGGGTAAAGTAACGAACAAACTTTACACCCCAATTAATGGCAAAATGCGAAGCAAAGATCGCGCCTATCACATTGCCTATTCCGTGCCATAATCCATAGACGTAATCCACCTGATCGTTCATAATGAATACGATGAGCGAAAAGGGCGTGGCGGCAAAGATTATGAATCCTTTGATTACATTGGCGGTGATGATATCGAGCTTCATCGACCATATCGTTACAGCCAAAATCACATATCCCAAACCAATGTAGATATATCCGCCATAAAATCCGATCAGAAGAAACCATAGATAGTGCAGAGGCTTGATTTGCAACGGATGTCCGCCATGGATATGAGGGTGTTTGTGGCTATTATCGAAAATCATATAGATCAAAACAATGGTCAGCACTACCGCCATGCAGATCTTAAATGTAGTGTCGCTGATGTGCGTAGCGACCATCGAGCCCATGATGTTTCCTATGACTGCAGGGATCGAGAGCTTCACTCCGCTTTTTATGTTAAGCATTCTCTTGCGCAGGAACGTTAGCGAAGATGTGAAGTTTTGTAGCACAACGGCTATACGGTTTGTTCCGTTAGCCACGCCGATAGGCAGTCCCAATACGGTAAAGAGCGTCATGGTGATAATTGCGCCACCTCCAGCCAAGGTGTTGATTACCCCCACGATAATACCCGATATTACCAGCATTATTATGATACTACTTTCGCCCATCTTAATCCTATCGAATGACTTTTCGTTACATTAGACGTAAAAATACGAAAAAAATGATAATACACAAAACAAATTTTACCAGTAAGTGTAAAAAAAGCTATTTTTTTTGGCATTATGTCGTTCGAAGACGTAAGGATAACGCATCCGCAACGTGTGTTTTATGAGTATGAGGCGAATGTTGCATAAGATTCTTTAGCAGGATGATTTAATAAAGACCTCATAGAGGTGTCACTCCATCGAGCCATAGGCGAGGATTGGAGTCTCTAACCTCATCGGCTATACCGTTAGAGATTCCAATCATCACTCACTTCTGTTCGTGATGTGGAATGACTTATCACAGCCAGCTATGGTGGTCGAACCCAACAGAGCTGGAGATTTTCGTAAATTATAGTACAAGATGGGCTTTTAGTAAAAATAAATAAATAAGGCTTGCAAATGCAAGCCTTGTGACAGTTTGATGCAACTGCTCTGATTTCAGACCAGGCAGCCCCCATCACTGTAGGTTGACATCCCGTTCCAGGAGTTGCATCCGTCACAAAACTAACAATAATTATGCAATATGCCAAATTTTGACGAAGAATTTCAGCGAGATTTGAGATCTTGATAGATCAAATTTGCTCACCGATCGCTGAGATCATCGTTAGGCAAACAAAAGTCCCTATCCCATTGGGGATAAGGACTAAAAAATCAAATATAGATTTCTCTATTTTGTCGAGATAATTTCAGCTATCTTTTCGCTCCATAGTTTGTAACCCTCTTGGCTCAGGTGGAGATAATCACCTGCATAAAGCTGCTTCTTGAGTGAGCCATCGCTGTTTACAAACCACGATGTTGGATTTATGTACTCCACACCTTTGAACTTTCTCTTTGCGATTATAGCATGAATCTTGTTGCACACCTCTCTGTTGTAAGAGTTAAGCTCCAAACCTGCAGGGAGTAATCCGAATAGGATGATTCGCGCCTGAGGCATCTGCTTTTTAGCCTCAGCGGCGCATGCGATGATTCCCTCAGCGATATCTTCGGCGCTATCACCAGCCGTTACGTTGTTGATGCCGATTGTGATGACTGCATTTTCAGGCTTGCAACGGTTATAATTTCCGTGCTGTAATCTCCATAGAAGATTTTGTGTACGATCGCCTGAGATTCCTGCGCTCTCCCAACGATCGATGCCTATCGCTTCATCCATTGCAGCTTTGCCCTGATAGCTTGTAATCTTCTTGCGGTTACCGCCAAATCCCTGAGTGATCGAGTTGCCTATCAAAAGCAGTTTTAGTTGCTTGCCCTCCAATGTTGTCTCTAAATCCTGAGCTATGGCATGCCACTCAGTACCTTTGTGCCAACCTGCGCCCGAACGATACTCATTGCCAGGAGTAGGGTGTGCGCACATGTTAGGCTTGCGGTCGAGAGCATTGAGAATAAACTTCACTATCGGCTCTGGGTTGTTTAGCGAGTGTGGATGATGACCTACGTTAGGCTTGTGGATCACATTGAGCTTACATCCATATTTAGCTAATCGCTGCTCAAATACGGCTGTGTTATCTGCTACGGGAACTCCAGTGTCGGCATCGCCCACAACGTGTAGCATTGGGATCTTCGACTTTGCCATCTTCTTGGCATGGTCAATCGGATT
>JAFXLG010000006.1 GCA_017531305.1 Alistipes sp. | reverse complement strand
CTGTTTTATAAAATTTTCGCTAAACACCCTTTAGAAAAAATAGCATCCCATTCATAAAACACCCCTAAGGGGTGCGCCAATGCTTCTGCCGAGTTTGGGGCTTACGCAAACAGATAACTTTCTTTAGCGAGAAAATTCATAAAACACACCTTAGGTGCGTCATTCCACCGAAAAACATTTATGTTTTGAGGATTGGAATCTCTACAATCTTTTTGAGCGTGGGTAACTTACCATCTACTATCACAACGCAGGTTTTCTTTAGCTCTCAAACATTCGTTTCTGCTACTTTTTAGCGTTAAAAAGTAGCGCAAAAAACCGCTCGGTGAATCATTGTCGGGATCGGTAGCGAAAATTTACTAAAATGAATGCTGCGCACTTTTGAAACAATCAAAAGGTCTTCATTTTACAAGCCTCAGCTTGCCGTAAATTTTCCCTCCCGCTCTTTCTCCGCCAATGCTTCTGCCGAGTTTGGGGCTGACGCACAACAAATTTCAGCAAAAATAGCTTCCCACTCATAAAACACCTCTTAGAGGTGTCATGCCACAGAGGAGTATAACGAGTGCTGATTGGCATCTCTACACTAAAAATTTCCCGTTAGAGACTCCAATCCTCAAACCTTGCAGGTTTTCGGTGGAGTGACGCAGGCGTAACGCCTATTTTATTAAATCATCTCGCTAAACTCCCTTTAACAAATATCGCTTCCTCACTAATAAAACACCCGTAACGGGTGTGAATTTTGAATTAATAAAACATTCCTTTGCCGCCGAAGATTGGCTGACCGAAGTTAAACATCACATACAGAGAGTTGCTGGTCTTGAGGTCGTACTTGGTCACCGAGAGGCTCACAGGACCCACGGGACTATGATAGACAAACGACAGATCGGTGATGTAGTGCATATAATCCTGAGTGCCGATCGGGTCGCGGAGCATGGCATATACACCTCCTCGCAGATAGAGATTTGGCACTAACTTGAAGGTAGGCATCACACCCAACGCCGCATAGCGGTTGGCAAAAAACTCAGGCATATAGATCATCTTCGAGTGCGGAATAGGCGCGTAACGTGGCGAGGAGAGGATGGTGGAGATCTCGTTGCCGAAGCTTGGGTGGTTGCTATTCACCGCCTCGAGTGTATAACCCATCGAGAACCAGCTGCGCCGCCAATCGCCAGGGTAGTGTTCCCACTGCACCTTAGCACCCAGCCATGCGCGTGTTTCGTTGTTGTATAGACCTTCTGCGTGCGACAACTCATCCTCATATCGGTCACGACCATAAACTCCTATGGCAGAAATAGATAGGCGCGAGCCTCGGGTGGGGTATGTGAGTTTGTCGAGCGTGCTGCGCGACACTCCGATGCGGCTCGACACAAAGCGGAAACGGTCGTGCGTATGTGGCGACTGCGTCTCATCGTAGGGTGCCAGATAGGAGTAGAAGGCATAGCCAGCATTTGCTGCCAGCTCGAAGATAGTCTTGCGGGTGAGCGAGATGCCATAAGCCAGATGGGCGTATGACTCCACGGTGCGTGCCTCGATGGTATTGAACGAAGGAGTCACGTTGCCGAAGATACCTCGCAGGGTAGATACCCACGAAGCTTGCAACGAGTAATCCAGATACATAGGCGTGCGTCCCAAAAATACCGACCTGCCACCCATGCGTGCCACGCTCGACACAGGACCCAAGAAGAGATCCACTCCCACCTGCTGTGCCGTGCGCGAAAGACGCGTATAGCTCATGCCCAAGAAGGCTTGGTTGAAGGCGGTAGAGGAGACATTTCCGCCCAAAAGGAACTTCAACGATGGCTTGGCTGCCAGCTTCATGCTGAAGGTAAAGTATTGTTTCAAAGAGTCATACTTAATCTCAGGGAAGTCCGTACCTGTAAACTCATTTGACGCCATGAGCAGATAATAGGCATCCTTAAGCTCCGCCATTGAGATCCTTGCTTGGGGTGCAGACTCCGAGAGATTGTCAATATGCGCAAAGGTGCGGGCGTACTCCTTCTGACGTGGGCGCAGCCCCTCGGCATTGACCTCGCCAAACTCCAGCTTCTTCCACCTCTTGCGGAACTCCTCACGCTGCTGCTGCACACTCTCGGCACTGCGGCGCGAGGCTACACGCTCCTTGAGTACGGGCATGGCGCGCATGGCATCTTGATAGCCCTGCTCCACTGTCTGCGCTCCGCCCGCAAAATCCAACAATCCAGCCGAGACCTCACGCTTGAGCATAAGGCTATTTTTCTCGGGCAGAGAGTAGTCGGTAGGCACGGTAACCAGAGCCATGACCTGCTCCTGAACGGGAGAGTCTGCTGTGGCGGGTTCGTTGTCGGCAACACACTGTGAGCCAATCAGAAAATCGGGTTTGAAATCCTCGACTAAAGGTTGCCACGGGAAGTTATTATAGCAGCCGCCATCGACCAAGATGCGTCCCTTCTCGTCTGCTACGGGACGGAAGACCAGCGGATAGGACATCGAGGCTCTGATGGCAAAGGGCAGATCGCCCGACTCAAACTCCACAGGCTCGTGAGCATTCATATCGGCAGCCATACAGCGGAACGGAATCATCAGGCGGTTAAAATCGCCTCCGCACGCCTCAGAAGCCTGCGCGAAAAGCTCGTTGAGAGCCATGTCGATCTGTGCCGTATTGACAAAGGATTGAGGTATGCTCAACCTGACGGCTCCACTCTTCGAGGAGGTAGAGTCGCGGCGTGTATTGGCATATATCTGCAACATGGTGGGCGAGTCGCTGCGTTGCTGGTAGTAGAAGCGATATTTATCATCAACCTTACCCGAAACCCACTGCTCGACCTGACCCGAAGTGACGATGCTGATCATCTCCTCGGGGCTATAGCCTGCGGCATAGAGCGCACCGATGATGGCACCCATGGATGTTCCAGAGATGTAGTCGATAGGGATGTGGTTCTGCTCCAGAGCCTTGATCACGCCGATGTGGTAGAGTCCTTTTGCACCACCTCCTGCCAAAACAAGACCAATTTTTCCATCCACGGCCTGCACCACCTGACTCGAATCATAGACAATCTGGAAGCTATCTTGGGGCTTGGTACGCTGATATGGGATCTGTTTCACCTCTCTCTTTTGAGCCTTTTTGCTCCGCTTGTTGGGCTGCGCAGAGAGCCTATCTGCTCCAAAGAGCAGAATAAGTGAGACAAATAGCATGAAAAAACGGGCAGTTTTCATAATTTTTTAGTAACTTTGCGTGTTATATATACATATAATAGCATTAAGCCTTTACAAAAATAAACGAAAAATATTAAAAAACAATACAACAATGGTTAACAAAATCGAAGAATTACTTGCGCAGGTTGAGGCTTTCGAGCCTAAGAACGCTGCCGAGGTAGAGGAGTTTCGTATCAAGATTCTTGGTAAGAAGGGCGAACTGAACGCCTTGATGGAGGAGTTTAAAAAGGTTGCTCCAGAGCTTAAGCGTGAGCTCGGACAGAAGATCAATGCACTGAAAAACAGAGCAACAGAGCGTATAAATGAGCTTAAATCTTCGCTCGGCTCGGCTAAGATCAAGGTAGATGCCATAGACGATATGACTCGCCCCGGAGCTGCGCCAATGGATGGCACTCGCCACCCAATCTCGATCGTGAAGAATCAGATCGTGGAGATCTTCTCGCGCTTGGGTTATACCGTGGCTGAAGGTCCAGAGATCGAGGATGACTGGCACGTATTCTCTGCCTTGAACTTCCCACTCTCGCACCCAGCACGCGATATGCAGGATACATTCTTCGTGGAGAAGCAGTCAAACGAGCCTAACGTGAAGGATCTTTTGTTGCGTACCCACACCTCTTCGATTCAGGTGCGCGCCATGGAGCGTCAGCAGCCTCCGATCCGCATCGTATGTCCAGGACGTGTATTCCGCAACGAGGCTATCTCGTATCGTGCGCACTGTATCTTCCATCAGGTTGAGGGTTTGTTCATTGATGAGAATGTATCGTTTGCCGACATGAAGCAGTCGATTCTCTACTTTGCCAAGGAGCTCTTCGGTGAGTCAGCTACAATCCGTATGCGCCCTTCTTATTTCCCATTCACCGAGCCTTCGGCTGAGGTGGATGTAAGCTGTAACCTCTGCGGTGGCAAGGGCTGCCCTGTATGTAAGGGTACAGGCTGGTTGGAGATCATGGGTTGCGGTATGGTCGATCCTAACGTATTGGAGGCAAGCGGCATAGACTCGAAGAAGTATTCGGGATTTGCGTTTGGTATGGGTGTTGAGCGTATCGCCATGTTGAAGTACGGTGTGAAGGATTTGCGCCTCTACTTCGAGAACGATGTGCGATTCCTGCACCAGTTTGACTCGGCGTTGTAAGGAGGTTAAATTCCTTTCGGTGGCATGAGGTGCTAATTGGGGCGCAAGCAAGTAAAAATAGTTTTTTAGGTGAATGAATAGATTTCGGATGGGGATAGTGTTTTTGGTGCTGATGGGACTCTTCGTGGGTTTCATCCCACGCGCCAATGCCCAGACCGAAGCGGACAAAGAGTCGGAGAAGAAGAAGCCTCGCTTGGAGATTCCCGACTCGCTGCGTGCCACCTATAAATTCACCGATGGTCTGAAACGCTACCATATCCACCGTGACACGGTGGGGGCAATGGCTCTCTTCGAGGAGGCACTCAAGATAGACTCCACACACTCGCCTTCGCTCTATCAGATGGCGAGCCACTACCTGAGGGAAGATGTCGGGCGTGCCAACGCTCTGGCTGAAAAGGCTTACCGCCAAGACACCACGAGTCGCTGGTACACAGCTATTTATGCTCAGAGTTCAGTGATTTTGGGCGACTACGAGAAGGCTCTACCACTCTATCGCCGACTGCTCGAGATGGACAAGACCAATCCCGACACATACCGCGTTCTGGCTCTGCTATATCAGCAACGCAAACAACCCTATTCGGCTATCTCGGTGCTGGATTCGGCTGAGATGCGAGTGGGTAAATATGATGAGATGACGGCTCTGAAACGCCATCTGCTCATCACCACAGGACAGACCGACAGAGCCATAAAGGAGGCTCAGGAGCAGGTCGAGGAGGCTCCCTATGAGCCGAAAAACCACTTGGCTCTGGGGCAGACCTACATGACGGCAGGCAAGGACTCGCTGGCTAATGTGACGCTCAGGCGCGCCATAGAGATGGACTCTACCTCGGTGGAGGCGTTGCTCACATACGCCGACTTCACGATGCGCCGTCAGGATATGCCAGCCTACTTGAAGGCTATGAGGATGCTTTTTGCGCAGGACAGCTACCCACTGGAGAAGAAGATCGAGATACTCGAAATGCTCACCAAGGATCGCAAATTCTACGGCAGATACTTCTTCGATGTGGGGGCGTTGGCATCTACGCTGATGATAAAATATCCTTCCCAGAAGCGTGTAGTCGATCTCTACGGCGAACACCTCTTGGCAGGGGGCGATGTGAAGATGGCTCTGCGCCACTTCAAGCTACATCTGAAGGACGAGCCGCCACAGCTGGATTATTATATGGCGGTGATCGACATGGAGGAGTACCTCAAAAATGCCGACTCGGTGGATTACTACGTTGTGCGAGCTACCGAGATATTCCCCGATGATCCCAAGCTCTACATCCGCAAGGCTAATCGCCAATATGTCAAGGGCGACCTCAATGCTACGGTAGAGAGCTTCAAACACGCCCTGACGCTCACTTCGGACAGTCTGATGCAAGGCGAGATTTGGGGCTTCATAGGCGACACCTATCACGCCATGGCAGAGAGACGCACGGCGCAACTGAAAGCCAAAATCAAGCGCGACACATCGGCTTATCCCGTAAAGCTCAAACCCCAGAAGGCGCAGGAGCTATGCTACGCAGCCTATGACAATGCCCTGAGGCTCAATGGCGACAACGCCTCGGTTTTGAATAACTACGCCTACTTCCTCTCGGAGGAGGAGCGCGACTTGGGCAAGGCTCTGGAGATGTCGTCCAAGGCGATAAAACTGACTCAGAATAACCCCACATTCCTCGATACTCACGCATGGATACTCTACCTGCTGGATCGCAAGGAGGAGGCTCGCACATTTATGCGACAGGCACTCTCGCTCGACAGCGAGGGCAACTCCACGTTGCAACTCCACTATGGCGACATACTCTTTGCGCTGGGCGAAAAGTTTATGGCAGAGACCTATTGGAAGCGAGCTTTGGAGGCGGGAGCCGACAAGGCTGAGGTGGAGCGCAGATTGGAGTATTCGAAAAAGAATGCTTCGGGGGTGAAGATACATAACGGTGAGCCGAAAAAATAGGGAGTCTTATGATGGCGAGAAGATGGTTTGGTTGGTTGCTTGTGGTGATGCTGCTCGGAGTGGTGTCGGCACCCGCCATGGCTCAAAAGAAAGAGGAGCTCTCTGCCGAGGAGAAGGCTCGCATCGCGGAGCAGAAGCGCATCATCGAGGAGCTCGAGGAGCAGGTAAAGCAGGATGAGAAGCGACTCAGCGAGATCAAGAAGGATAAATCGACTGCCCTGAAGCGTGTAAACTCCATCACAAGCCAGATCAACTCGCGCAACACGCTGCTCAACCGCACCGAGAAGGAGATAAACTCGATTGAGAAGAACATCGAGAATAACAACAAGATGATCACGCTCACCTCGCAGAAACTCACCGAAGAGCGCGAGAAGTACGCCGAGATGGTGCGTGAGACATATCGCAACCACAAACAAAATAACTACATCACATATATCCTGGCATCGAAGAGCTTCTCGGACGTGTCGCGCCGCATAGCCAACATACGCGCCGTGGCATCGCTACGTGCCGAGCGCATGCGCCGCATAGACTCGCTCAACCAGCAACTTGGCGAGCAGCAGCTCTCGCTCTCGGAGCGTAAGCACTCGCTCGACTCGGTACAACGCAAGGCTGAGGCTCAGAAACTCAAGCTCCAGAGCGATGTCAAGGCAGCCAAGCAGGCGATGAATCAGCTCTCATCGAAGGAGCGCGCCGCGCTGAAGGATAAGATGGAGAGCGAAGAGCGTCTGGACGCAGCGATAAACGAACTGCGCAAGCTGACGAAGGGTAACACCGAGGGTGCTTCATTCTCGCGCAACACCACAAACCTCAATCTGCCTGTGGACGGCGGTAGGGTGCGCCGCTACAAGGGCAACATGGCTGAGATCATCGGCGCGAAGGGTGCTACAGTGCGCTCGATATATGATGGCAAGGTGGTAGAGGTCAAGCGCAACCGAATAAATGGTAAATATGACGTCTTCGTGGCGCATGGAGAGTATATTACATCGTACGCCAACCTTGACGATGTGAGTGTCGAGAAGGGGCAGAAAGTTGCCAAAAATAGCCGTTTGGGCGAGGTGGGAGCCTCGGTAAACATCACCACCATGGAGAGCGAGTATAAGCTTGTTTTCGGCATCTATTCGCCCAACCCCAAGGAGGTAATGCGCGCCGCCGACTGCTTTAAGAAGAAATAAAACCACCCGTTAAGGGTATTTTATTAGAGGGGAGAGGGAATTCAAAATTCAGAATTGAAATTTTGGATAATGAAGTGGAAAGCTATTTTTGCTAAAGGATGTTTAGCAAGATAATTAACAAAACACCTCTCAGAGGTGTCATGCCACAGAGGGCTAAAAGCCCGATGATTGGCATCTCTAACGGCTTTGATTGAGGGTAGAGATTCCAATCCTCAGCCTAAAGGCTTCGGTGGAATGACGTGAGAAGCGACCAAACTATCAGCAACACCCATTAGCAGGATTTGCTCACAAATAATAAAACACACCTTAGGTGTGCGGTGGAATGACGCAGGTGTAACGCCTGTTTTAGAGATTTTAATTACCATTTATGGTTAGATATTATAACGATCAGACAACATACCGCCTTAGAGACAAACGCAAGGTGGCAGCATGGCTCAAGGAGGTAGCCCGCGAGGAGGGTTACGCTCTGGGCGATGTGACATATATATTCTGCTCTTCGGAGGTGCATCGCAAGATGAACATCGACTTCATCGGTCACGACTACTTCACCGATGTGATAACATTCGATTACAGCGACCTCAAGGGCGAGGGTGTGGTTTCAGGCGACATCTTTATAGATGTGGATACCGTCAAGGACAACGCGCGTATCTATGGTGCTACGCCAAGGCGCGAAATGCTCCGCGTGGTGGTGCATGGACTGCTGCACCTGTGCGGACAGAAAGATAAGACTCCGCGCGCCGAGAAGCAGATGCACCGCAAGGAGGATTACTATCTCGCAAAATTCTAATTTTTCGGTAGATTATGTCGGCATTACAACCAAATAGCGATCTCTACTCCTACGATGTGATTGTGGTGGGCGCAGGTCACGCTGGATGTGAGGCTGCCTCGGCGGCAGCACGTCTGGGCAACAAGACGCTGCTCCTTACGATGGACATGACAAAGATGGCATCTATGTCGTGCAACCCCGCTGTGGGTGGAGTAGCCAAAGGGCAGATAGTCAGAGAGATAGATGCTTTAGGCGGTAGTATGGGTATCATCACCGATCGCTCGACCATACAATTCCGCATGCTCAACCGTTCGAAGGGTGCAGCCATGTGGAGTCCGCGTGCGCAGTGCGACAAGGCGGAGTTCTCGCGCCTATGGCTCAGGGAGTTGGAGCATACCGACAACCTATACATCTGGCAGGATTCGGCGGTGGAGCTACTGACCGAGCCCGCAGAGGGACAAGGCAACGGACATAAGGTGGTGGGAATCACCACACGCATGGGCGTAAGGTTTAGCGCGCAGGCGGTGATCCTGACGGCTGGAACATTCCTCGGCGGCATGATGCACTGCGGTGAGCGACAAGCCGAAGGAGGCAGAGCAGGAGATGAGGCTTCGCATGGCATCACCGAGTCGCTCCTCAAGCTCGGCTTCGAGGCTGGGCGTATGAAGACGGGTACGCCTGCGCGTATTGACGCGCGCTCGGTGGACTTCAGCGTAATGGAGCCTCAGGAGGGCGATGCTGAGCCTTCGAAATTCTCGTTTTCGTCTGATACTGAGCCTGTTAAGGAACAGAAGCCTTGCCATTTGGTATATACATCGCTTGCGGTACACGACTCCTTGCGTGAGGGTTTTGACCGTTCGCCACTCTTCAACGGCACGATTCAGGGCATAGGTCCGCGCTACTGTCCGAGCATCGAGGACAAGCTACGCACGTTTGCTGACAAGGAGCAGCACCAGCTATTCCTTGAGCCAGAGGGTAGAGACTCTAACGAGTTGTATATCAACGGTTTCTCCTCATCGTTGCCTCAGGAGATTCAGCTCAAGGCATTACGTCAGATCAAGGGTTTGGAGCAGGCGCACGTCTATCGCCCAGGTTACGCCATCGAGTACGACTACTTCCCACCGACACAACTTCGACACACGTTGGAGACTAAATTGGTAGATGGACTCTACTTCGCGGGGCAGATCAACGGCACGACTGGTTACGAGGAGGCAGCGGCACAAGGTCTGATGGCGGGTATCAATGCTCACCGCAAGCTGCATGGGCAGAGCGAGGTGGTCTTGCAACGTGACGAAGCATACATCGGAGTGTTGATTGATGACTTGGTGATGAAGGGAGTGGATGAGCCTTATCGTATGTTCACCTCGCGCGCCGAGTACCGAATTTTGCTCAGACAAGATAACGCCGACATGAGATTGCGTCCCATAGGACGAGAAATAGGGTTGGTGGATGATAAAAATTGGGCAGAATTCACAGAAAAAAAATCGCTCGTAGAATCGCTTATTTCCTTCGCACACGAACTGAGTGTCAAAATATCGGAAATTGAGAGCTATTTAAAACGCAAAAATTTAGAGCCCTTTTCGCAAGGTAGGAAGCTATATTCGCTCATCGCACGCAACGAATTTACAATTTTTGAGTTGGTCGAGGAGTTGCCGAAGCTGAAAAAGTTTGTCGCAACCAACAATATCGGGAGAGATATTTTGGAGCAAGCGGAGATTCAGATCAAGTACAAAGGCTACATCGAGCGTGAAAAATTGCTCGCCGAGAAGCTGCATAGATTGGAGAATATTGCTATTCCCGAGGGTTTCGACTTCTCGACACTGAGTGCTGTGACGATAGAAGCACGCCAAAAACTCAACCGAATTCGTCCCAAAACCATAGGGCAGGCATCGAGAATACCCGGGGTATCGCCAGCAGACATCAATGTGATGTTGATTAAATTCGGCAGATAATGTTCCACGTGGAACACACCTAAATTTGTGCTTTAAATAAAGTTTTTACGCAAAAGCAGACTTAAAAGTCTGCTTTTATTGTATATTACAAAAAAACTTGCATTAATAATGCAAAAAAAGTCGCATAAGATGAAATCTTTAGTAAAAGTTTTATCACTAATTTTGCTAATAAGGTGAAAACCTTTAAAAAAATTATTAATCTTAAAAAACTAAATTATGAGTAAAACTGTAAACCAACAGGTTCAAAAAGGAGTAACACTAACAGCTGGTCTTCGCGCCAACACAGCTGAAATAGAAAAACACGGTATCACTAAAGAGATGATAAATCACCTTGAAGAGTTATGTAACAAAACTCAAACAGAGGGTGATGAGCAGGATAGAATAAAAGATCAGTATCACACCAAAACAGCCGAAGTGAGTGTATTGATGTTAGAACTCAAAAACACTATAAATGAGATTAAGAAAAATATAAAACCATATTACGCACAGAGCGAGTGGATTAAATTTGGTATAGAGGATAAAAAGTAAACAATATGTTCCACGTGGAACGTTGGCGCAGATAGAAACAAAAAAGAGAGTGAAAAATATTTCACTCTCTTTTTCTATACATATAGTAATAAATTACGCGCGCTCGACAACTTTAGTCCAACCAAAGAGATCCTCTGCACGACCATATTGGATATCCTGAAGCATATTATAGAGCTTCAAGCTCACAGGACCAACCTCCTCGCCATAGCGGACAATCTTCTCGGTGTCGATATCGTAAACCGACTCGATAGGCGAGATAACAGCCGCAGTACCGCAAGCTCCAGCCTCCGAAAACTCTCCAAGCTCCTCGACAGAGATTGGTCGCTCCTCGACCTTCATGCCCAAATGCTGAGCCAACTGGCGCAGACTCTTGTTGGTGATAGAGGGGAGAATAGATGGCGACTTAGGGGTAACGTAGGTGTTATCCTTAATACCGAAGAAATTGGCAGCACCGCACTCCTCGATATACTTATGCTCCACAGCATCGAGATACATCACATTGGAATAACCCATCACGTGCGCCTTCTCGCCCGAGAGGATGCTCGAAGCGTAGTTACCGCCCGCCTTGATGTCGCCCGTACCGCGTGGTGCAGCACGATCCTGCATACGGTCGATGATGACCTTGATAGGCTTCATGCCATCCTTGAAGTAGGCACCCACAGGCGAACAGAAGACAATAAACATAGCCTCTGGCGAAGACTTTACGCCCAAGCCAACCTTAGTACCAATGAGCAGCGGACGCAGATACAACGAAGCACCAGAGCCGTAGGGTGGTACGAAGTCGATATTGCGCTGTACGCACTCATAGCACGCCTTCTCGAACATAGACTGAGTAGGGATAGGCAAGCACAGTTTACGCGCCGAAGACTGCATACGCTTGGCGTTCTCGTCCATGCGGAAGATACGCACCTTGCCATCGGCACCCTTAAACGCCTTCAGACCCTCGAAGCACTCCAAACCATAGTGCAGGCAGGTGGTAGAGATATGCATCTGGATATACTCATCCTCGGTAACCTGCATCTCGCTCCACTCGCCACCCTTATACTCGTAGCGTATATTTACATTGGTCTTGACATAATCAAAGCCAAGTTTATTCCAATCTACCTTCATTTTCTTTAAGTTTTAAAAACTTTTATTTCCGTTTCTTCACTCTTCTGACACCCGCAACGAGTGTTTTTTGAGAGTAAAGCACCTTTGCTAAAAATTCCTTAGCGGCATGCGCTCGTTAGCCTACGATTGCTCCGTTGTTGGTCTTATGCTCTGGTGCGAGCAACTCCAGCTTACCCGAAGCATCCTCTGCCATGAGGATCATGCCGTTGGATGTGATACCCTTAAGCTCGCGTGGCGCAAGGTTCACCAACACCAACACCTGACGACCTACAAGCTCCTCAGGAGTGAAATGCTCGGCAATACCCGACACGATGGTGCGCTTGTCGATGCCTGTATCAACGGTGAGCTTCAAGAGCTTCTTGGTCTTGGCAACCTTCTCGGCAGCGAGGATAGTAGAGACGCGGATATCCATCTTCTGGAAATCATCGTACGAACACTCCTCCTTCTGTGCAGTCACATTCTGCGCAGCTTCGGCAGCAGCATTCTGAGCCTTGATATCTGCCAAACGCTTGAGCTGAGCATCAATCACATCGTCCTCGATCTTCTCAAACAAAAGCTCTGGCTTGCCGATCTGGTGACCTGCCTCCAAAAGTGACATTGAACCCAAAGACTCCCAATTTAACTTACTGATATTTAACATCTTAAGAATCTTCTCAGAGCTAAATGGCATAAATGGCTCGATGGCAACCGCTACGTTGGCAGTAATCTGCAAAGCCACGTTCAGGATAGTCTTCACGCGCTCAGGGTCGCTCCTAATAACCTTCCAAGGCTCGGTATCAGCCAAGTATTTATTACCGATGCGGGCGAAGTTCATAGCATCCTTCAACGCCTCGCGGAAGTGGTAATTCTCGATATTTGACTCCAAAGATGACTTGATGCCGCTAAGCTCGGCGATGGTCTGCTGGTCGTACTCAGTTAGCTCACCAAGAGCTGGAACAGCACTATCGTAATACTTCTGAGTCAGTACCAAAGCACGATTCACGAAGTTACCCAACACAGCCACCAACTCGTTGTTGTTGCGTGCCTGATAATCCTTCCAAGTGAAGTCGTTATCCTTAGTCTCGGGGGCATTGGCGCACAAAACGTAGCGCAAAACATCCTCCTTGCCTGGGAACTCATCCAGATACTCGTGCAACCATACTGCCCAATTACGTGAAGTAGAGATCTTGTCGCCCTCCAAGTTCAGGAACTCGTTGGCAGGCACGTTCTCTGGCAAGATATACTCGCCGTGAGCCTTCAACATAGATGGGAACACGATGCAGTGGAATACGATATTATCCTTACCGATGAAGTGTACCAACTTGGTATCCTCCGACTTCCAATACTTCTCCCAATCGGGTGTAAGATCCTTAGTAGCAGAGATATAGCCGATAGGGGCGTCAAACCAAACATACAACACCTTACCCTCGGCACCCTCCACAGGCACAGGGATACCCCAATCCAAATCGCGGCTTACGGCACGAGGCTGAAGACCTGAATCCAACCACGACTTACATTGACCATAGACGTTTGGCTTCCACTCCTTGTGACCCTCCAAAATCCACTCGCGCAACATAGGATCGTACTGATCCAGAGGCAGATACCAATGCTTAGTCTCACGCTTAGAGATAGCACCGCCCGAGATTGTTGAGTGAGGATTAATAAGCTCATCGGGTGAGAGCGTAGAGCCACAAGACTCACACTGGTCACCATAGGCACGCTCGTTGCCGCACTTAGGGCAGGTACCCATCACATAACGGTCGGCAAGGAATGTCTGAGCCTCATCATCGTAGAACTGCATAGATGTCTGCTCGATAAACTTACCCTCATCGTAGAGCTTGCGAAAGAAATCAGAAGCAGTCTTACGGTGAGTCTCAGAAGAGGTGCGCGAGTAGATATCGAACGACATACCAAGACGCTTGAAGGCGTCCTTGATGATCTCGTGGTAGCGATCCACGATATCTTGAGGTGTAACACCCTCCTTACGCGCCTTGATGGTGATAGGCACACCATGCTCATCGGAGCCACACACCGAAATAACCTCGTTACCCTTCAGACGCTGGTAGCGAGCATAGATATCACTTGGCACATATACACCTGCCAAGTGACCGATATGCACAGGACCATTGGCATAAGGCAAAGCCGAAGTGATAAGATATCTTTTAAATTGCTTTGTTGACATACCTTATTTAATTATACATTTTGGACAAAATTACGAAAAAATAGCCGTTTTGACAATAATTAGAGATAGAAAATAAAAATTCAAAATGCAGAATTCACCCGTAACGGGTGTTTTATTAATAGGTAACAAATCCTGCTAATGGGTGTTACTGATAGTTTGGTCGCTTCTCACGTCATTCCACCGAAAAACATTTATGTTTTGAGGATTGGAATCTCTACACTCAGTTTTTAATTGGTAGGTTTCCATCTATTGTCTCAACGCAGGTTTTCTTATGCTCTTAAACATTCGTTTATGCTACTTTTTAGCGTTAAAAAGTAGCGCAAAAAGACGCTCGGTGAAGCATTGTCGGGATCGGTAGCGTAAATTTACTAAAATGAATGCTGCGCACTTTTGAAACAATCAAAAGGTCTTCTTTTTACAAGCCTCAGCTTGCCGTAAATTTTCCCTCCCGTTCTTTCTCCGCCAATGCTTCTGCCGAGATCAGGCTGACGCACAACAGATAACTTTTATTAGCGAGAAAATTAATAAAACACACCTTAGGTGTGTCATTCCACCGAAAAACATTTATGTTTTGAGGATTGGAATCTCTACACTCAGTTTTTAATTGGTAGGTTTCCATCTATTGTTTCAACACATGTTTTCTTTAGCTTCTAAACATCCGTTTCCGCCACCTTTTGCCGCCAAAAGGGTGGCGCCAAAACCGCTCGGTGAATCATTTTTGGGTGCATAAAGCGCAATTTCCTAAAACGGATGCTGCGCATTTTT
>JAFXLG010000005.1 GCA_017531305.1 Alistipes sp. | reverse complement strand
CGAATCTCACCGCCCTTTACATTCTCCTGTGCCATAGTTTACTCCTCCTGTGATTTGTTAGCAAGCTTTGCACGACGCTTTGCAGAGTACTCTACAGCGAACTTGTCCTGCTTGAAAGTTAAGAAACGAATGATACGCTCGTCACGGCGATAAGCAGTCTCGAGCTTGTCGATGAATGCACCCTCTGCCTCGAACTCTACGAGGAAGTAGAAACCGGTAGTCTTCTTCTGAATAGGATATGCGAGCTTCTTAAGACCCCAATTCTCCACATTCACGATCTGACCGCCGTTCTCGGTGATGATGCCCTGGAATTTGTCAGCAACCTCCTTTACCTGTGCCTCTGAAAGGACGGGAGTGACAATGAAAACGGTTTCGTAATTGTTCATAACTAATTTAAATTAAATGTTTAATGCGCTTTTTAGCGGTGCAAAGATACAAACTTTTTCCCGAAAACAAAATTTTCCTATCTTTTTTCATTACCTTTGTCTATGTTAATAGCGGTTTTTATGCTAAAAAGAGTTTTTACGATCATAATATCTGCGGTTGCGGTACTATTTTTTGTGGCGTGCGGTGGCGACAAAGGCTTCGATGTGAGCCAGTTTGATCAATTGATCTATCAGCCGAAGTATGCTACAGGTTTCGATATACGATATTCTGACCAGAGTGGAGCTACGCTAATCACTTCGCGAAATCCGTGGCAAGGTGCAGAGGGTGTCGTACATAGATTGTTGATCGATCCTCTGGGGGCATACGCTACGCTTCGTGAGGAGGGTATTCAGCGCATTGAGGCGTCTGCTCATAGAGTGGTTTGTATGTCATCGAGTTATGTAGCTATGCTCTCGCAGATTGGTTGCGAGCAGACGCTTGTCGGGGTGTCGGGTATAGATTTTATCTCAAACGAGTGGGTGCAGAGCAATCGCGCGAAGGTGGGCGATGTAGGCTATGATGGCAATACCAATTATGAGTTGCTCCTTTCGCTCAATCCCGATATAGTCCTGCTCTATGGCGTGAATGCTTCGAATGCTATAGAAAACAAACTCCGCGAGTTGAATATTCCGTATGCCTACATCGGTGAGTATGTCGAATCTTCGCCACTTGGTAAAGCCGAATGGATGGTGGCTTTGGGTGAGATTGTAGGTCATAGAGAGAGAGCCGAGAAGGAGTTTTCTGCCATACGAGAGCAATATGAGGCGGTGAAAAAACTGATCGGCGAGCGAGTGGGAGAAGAGCGTCCAATGGTGATGCTCAATACCCCATATCGCGATGCGTGGGTAATCCCTGCCAAGAATAGCTACATGGTGCGTCTGATTGAGGATGCTGGTGCGGTGACGCATAGTATAGAGAATCAGAGCAACAGTTCGCAACCCATAGACCTGGAGCAGGCGTTGCTATATGCTCACAAAAGTGATCTGTGGCTCAATGTCGGCTCGTGTGGCTCTATCGAGGAGTTGGTAGGGCAGAATCCTAAGTTTAAGGATGTTGAGGCGGTGCGCCGCAGCTTGGTGTATAACAATACAGGGCGTCAGACCGCAGGCGGTGGCTCCGATTTTTGGGAGTCAGGTGTGGTGCGTCCCGATAGGGTATTGATGGATCTGTGTCGGATATTCCATCCCGAGCTTCTGCCCGAGCATGAACTCTATTATTATAAAAGGTTAAGATAAGATGAGAGGTCGCAGTGCTATACTTTTTACCATACTTGCTGTGCTGATCCTTCTGCTCTTTGTGGTGGATATGATGGTTGGCTCGGTAGGGATCTCTGTGCGAGACGTTGTAGCGGCATTGACGGGCGGTGAGTGCGATCCCATGACCCGAAAAATCGTTGTCGATATACGTTTGATGAAGGCTGTGGTCGCTATCTTGGCAGGTGCGGCGTTGTCGGTGAGTGGCTTGCAGATGCAGACCCTGTTTCGCAATCCGTTGGCAGGACCATACGTCTTGGGCGTGAGTTCGGGCGCAAGTCTTGGTGTGGCTCTCTTTATTTTGGGTGCACCTCTTTTGGGATTGGGTGGCTCGCATATCTTATCTTCGTTTGGAGTCGCTGGTGCGGCGTGGCTTGGCTCGGCAGCGGTCTTGGCTGTGGTAGGTGTGGTGAGTAGCAGGATAAAGGATGTGATGGTGATACTCATCCTCGGCATGATGATCGGCTCGGGCGTGAGTGCCGTAGTGCAGATTCTCCAATACCTGAGCCACGAGGAGGCTTTGAAGAGTTTTGTGGTATGGACCATGGGCTCTTTGGGCGATGTGACATTCGAGCAGTTGTGGCTGATCGTGGCGGCTGTGGCGGTGGGTTTGACGCTTGCTGTGGCAGTCATGAAGCCTATGAATATGCTCCTTTTGGGTGAGGCTTATGCACGCACTATGGGACTTAATGTTAAGCGTACACGCACACTGATTCTGCTCTCGACAACGCTTTTGGCAGGGACCGTAACAGCTTTCTGTGGACCTGTGGGTTTTATCGGTTTGGCTATGCCTCATGTGGCGCGAGCATTGTTTGCTCAGGCAGATCATCGTGTGCTGATGCCAGCTGCGGCGATGATAGGTGCTGTGTCGTTGCTTATGTGCGATATTGTCTCAAAGATGCTTACTCTACCGCTTAATAGCGTGACGGCTCTCTTGGGAATACCGATTGTGGTGTGGATTGTGGTGCGTAATAAAAATATAGTGTAGCGATGATTCTATTCGATAAACTCAAGTTAGGTTACGGTTCGCGTGTGCTGATCGAGGAGCTCAGCTCTCATATTGAGGGTGGTACGCTGACGGCATTGGTGGGACGTAACGGTACGGGCAAGAGTACGCTTTTGCGCGCCATAGTTGGTTTGCAGGAGCTTCTGGGGGGCGATATCCGACTTCAAGGTCGCTCGGTGGGCGAGTTGACCTCGGCTGAGTTGGCTCAAATGGTGGCTTTTGTTACGACCGACAAGGTTCGTATCGCCAACCTCAAGTGCCGCGATGTGGTGGCATTGGGACGTGCGCCATATACCAATTGGATTGGACGTATGCAGGAGCAGGATCGACAGATTGTGGAGCAGTCGCTTGAGATGGTCGGGATGGCGGCTTTTGCCGACAAGACCATGGATCAGATGTCGGACGGTGAGTGCCAGCGAGTGATGATCGCGCGTGCGCTGGCGCAGCAGACTCCTATAATATTATTGGATGAGCCGACAGCCTTCTTGGATATGCCCAATCGTTATGAGTTGTGTATCCTGTTGGGACGTCTGGCGCATCAATATGGCAAGGCAATACTCTTTTCGACCCACGAACTGGATATTGCGTTGGAACTTTGCGATAAGGTGGCGTTGATTTCTCCACCTACGCTCCATATCCTACCTACCGAGGAGATGATCCGCAGTGGATATGTCGAGCAGCTATTCTCCAACGAGGTGATGACCTTCGATGCCGAGCAGCGCAGAGTGAGGGTAAAATAAAATATCGTAAGCAATCAATGCTTACGATATTTTATTTTTGTGGTATAGCCTTTTAAAATCTAAATCCAAGATAGAAACGTACCGACTCGGTTGAGAGCTTGCTATGAGAAGCATCCGAATCATCGTTTGAGAACTTGCCATACTCCAAAGCGTCATACTTAACCTTGCCCGAACGCATCTCGATACCGAGTGAGATTAGCTTCCAAGAGATAGCACCGCCAAAACTTGTGAATAATCCGAATTTACCCTGATATGACTCATTCTCCATGTCGTAAAGAGCTGCGTAAGATGGAGTCAGACGGTAGTAAACCGAGAGTTTCAGGTGGTGAACAGGGTTGATTGTAAACGATGGTCCGACCTGCATACCAGCCTCAGCCTGAAACAAATCATATCGCTCTCGATCCTTGAAAAGCTCACTATCCACATAAGAGTATTGTGCCGCATTGATATCGAGCCAAGTCCAGTCCAGACCAAACTTAATCATGCGTGCCAATGGACGCTTGTGAAGGTAGAAGGTCTTACCCCATGAGATAGCTGCGCCCCACTCAGCATCGTACGAAGCATCGGTAGCCTCATCGCTCAGTGTCTGGTTAACGTATGCTAAATTGACATATCCCTTTTTGCTATTCCATACCTTATTATATTTAAGGTACATTCGCTCGTTACGCTTCTTGCTTTTAGCATCAGCCACCTCTTCTTGACTTTGAGCCAACGCAGAACCGAGACCGAAGCTCAGCATTACCAATACAAGTAAAAATTTCTTCATAACCACCTTTTAAAAGTTAAATTATTATTGTGTTAGGTTGTCTTAGGAACAAATATACGAAAAAAATCAAATATAAAAAGCTCTTAGATATCTTTTTACGCTAACTTACATAAAATATACTTTGGCTACCGACATATCTTACAGTAGCAGTAGTTGCAGATCTGTTCATCCCCAACCCTCGCCTAAGGTTTGGTGGATATTAAAAAAATGAGGGTGCTAACCTTGCGTGGTCAGCACCCTTCACTTTATCTGGGTCTAAAGAATTAGTTCTTCTTCTCCAATGCAGCCTTCAACTCTGCCAAACCTGCGATGTCACCCAAAGTTGTCTTCTCGATAGAAGCGTTAACCTTCTTGATAGACGACTTAGTAGCATCTGCAGCAGCACGCTTCTCAGCCTTCTCAGCAGCGATCTCAGCACGCTTTGCCTCCTCGAAGATACGAGAGTGAGAGAGTGTGATACGCTTTGTAGCCTTAGAGAACTCGATAACCTTAAAGTCAGCAGTCTCGCCAGCCTTCAAAGTTGTACCGTCCTCCTTAACAAGCTGCTTAGCAGGAACGAAACCAGAGATGTTCTCGCCCAAAGCTACAACAGCACCCTTGTCTGTAAGCTCAGTGATAGTAGCTGTGTGAACAGTATCTACTGCATACTTAGACTCGATCTCATTCCATGGATTCTCCTCCAACTGCTTGTGACCCAAGCTCAAGCGGCGGTTCTCCTTGTCGATCTCCAATACTACAACCTCGATCTCAGCACCGATCTGAGTAAACTCGCTTGGGTGCTTAACCTTCTTAGTCCAGCTGAGGTCAGAGATGTGGATCAAACCATCGATACCCTCCTCGATCTCAACGAATACACCGAAGTTAGTGAAGTTGCGAACCTTAGCAGTGCACTTTGTACCTACAGGATACTTAGCCTCGATGCCTGCCCATGGATCTGGAGTGAGCTGCTTGATACCGAGTGACATCTTGCGCTCATCGCGGTCGAGTGTAAGGATAACTGCCTCAACCTCGTCACCTACCTTCAAGAACTCCTGAGCTGAACGCAAGTGCTG
>JAFXLG010000004.1 GCA_017531305.1 Alistipes sp. | reverse complement strand
CCTTCCATTCGATAAGTACCTCTTCGTTCTCTCCAACCATTGCTTACTCCATAACCCACCTGAGAATAAGAGTTGTCCGACTCAAAAACCAGATACATGCTCGATTGTGGAGTAAAGTCGAACCATTGTCCCACAATCAGTCGGGAGTACTCTTTCTCCAACTCCTTTAAATAATCGTCGTCATCGCTACAAGCACTCATAGCGAAGCCGAGCATCACAGCCACTAAGGCCATACCTAAGATTCTGAATGTCTTCATTGCCTTAATATTTTAAATTAATATTGTTATTTATGTGTATTGCCAGGGTGATAAACTTTTCTTTTCATGACTTGAGTCATACAATGCGCTGCACCATAACCTTTAATAAGATTTTCCAATGGCACCCACTCTACTTTCACACCATGTCGCGCAAAGTCTTTGGCAAGCTCCTCGGATTGGTTGGCCACAGCCAGAATATGGCGCGGAGCAATGGTGAGGTAATTGTTGGCATAATGCAGTTCGTCTTCCTTGTTGATGGGAATAATCTGATAACCACATTCATGCAAATAGTCAACAAACGGGTAGTCGTGCCTTACCATAGTATATTGGGTTTCATTCTCAGCCCGGGCGTAGACTTCTACTGTAAGCCACTCTTTGTCAATCGGCTTGGCATTTAAACGACTCTCAACCAACGAACACAAATCCTTGTCAATGATGTTGAAGTAGGTATCCAGGTGCATCTGCATTTGCCACCACTTTCGGTCTTTGACAACAACAATCGTATCGTGGCCAAAAGCATCGGCATCCATTATCTGTCTGATTCCCTCTATGTTAGTACGCATGCCACAGCCAATAAAAGCCTGCTTGCCAGCAGGAATGTAATCGCCGCCTTCCAGACGTCCATCGCCTGTAATAGCGAGAATTGGAGAGTGCCCCAGTTGCTCATAGCAGAACGTCAGCAGCCTCGTCTCCTCGGCGCGTTGAGATGAATTCATATTAGAGATTATATGGCCACAGGGCGTAGTAATACTCTGGTCGCGTGTAAAATAGAGATTGTATAATGGAGACTGCATGTATTGTGCATGCACACCCGTATTGATATCGGTAGCCGTAAGCTTCACAACTGGATGCAACAATATACAGCGGATAAGGTCGTTTTTTGACATCTGAGCGATGATTTGCAGACGATATGTATCACTTGCAGCAATATTGTCTTCAACGCCTTGTGATACATCATACTTCAGCACATCTCTCACATACTCCTGCAGTTTCTCGATAGGAGCTTGCTGTAAGATTTCTGTAACGGTATGTACCTTTATTCCATTTGCCTCTAGCATGGCGATATAATTACGATGTTCGGATGCTGCAGAGTCAACATCGAAATAGTACTCGAACAGACCGGCCAAAGGATTTATAACACCATTGAACAGTTCTTCGCCCGGCGTATGCATCAGTATTTCTGTTGCTTCGCTCCACTCTGCCATTGGATAGGGGGCTTCAGCCGTTGATACACGTTCACCACAACTATTTAGGACAGAAGCTGATAGCGCAACACTAATGATTATCGCTAAAAATTTGCTTGGTTTCATAGATGCCGTTTTATTTGATTACTTAATCCATATCCTCTCTGCTCACTGAAATTATCTCAAACCGACAATTCCGTTGCATTTATTAGTTGAATTTGCGGATTCTTCGCGATACTCAGAATGACACTTTGATAAGGAATTTCTATTTCTAAACATCCTCATAAATAGTAAGACTTACTTCTTACTCAAGCTCAAGATAACGGTGAAGGTCTCGAAGGTGTCCATGAACTCTTTCTCGAGTGCTGCGATCTGAGCTACATTAAACTTCAGGCCCTCATTCTCCTTCTCCACAAGATCAACCATACCACCTATCCAAGCGGCCTGCTTAGGGATGATGATGAAAAGGCGGTCGCCATCCTCATCAGGGAACGAAGTTGCATTTACCTTATAAGTATCGCTTCCTTCATAGAGGTTGAACACAAGGTT
>JAFXLG010000072.1 GCA_017531305.1 Alistipes sp. | reverse complement strand
GATGCTCATCCTGCTCCTCGTGGCGTAGGAGGTGGATTCCCATTTGGTAGGCAGATCGGCACCAATAAAACAGAGAATGGAGTTAAGGATTGCCTTTCACTATATATCAAAGGTCTGAGTTTACCTGCTCGTGAGAGGATGTTGGTTATAAGGCTTAAAGAGTAATTTTAGTAGGATAGACAAGAGGATAATTTAGAAACATAAACTTGTTATAAAGTGTTATCAGATATGAGAAATTTATTAAGAGTTTTGCTCCTTACATTCATGGTGGCAATGTTGACCGTATCGTGCAGCAAGGAGGAGGAGTATCAGGAGCCACAGTTAGAGGTTACGCCCAACAATATCGCAGGCTGGTGGACTTTGGAGAGTTACGATAATGGTGTGACTCTTGCCGAGGGTAGCTATGTCCATATCGAGTTTGTGCGAGCAGACCGTACCTTTACCATCCGTCAGAATCTCGATTCTACTGCAGAGCGAGAGATCACAGGTAGCTATTATATCGATACCGATATGGAGTTGGGTGCTGTTATTCGTGGTCAGTACGATTACGGCGTAGGCGATTGGTCGCATCGTTATGTAGTTAAGAGCCTTACTGCCAATAAGATGATATGGGTGGCTAAGGACGATCCAGCGAATGTCAGCGTCTATGTTCGTACCACTATTTCAAACGAGTAGCCGTAGCTTTGTGCGTAAATAAAAATCCCCATCCCTGAGTAAAATCAAGGATGGGGATTTTTTGTTAGGCTACCCACGTATTGCGATGGTCATAGATCTGATCCAGAAGCGATGCAGGACACATCGCCGTCATCTCCGCCAGACGTTGCTCATAGAGCCAGAGGTCTGTTATGCGGTGGCAATTCTTTGCCGAGTGTATGCTGGTGTTGATTCGGCGGAACTCCTGCTTTACTCCAGCCATAGATTCCTTTTCGAGGTACTTCGCCAGCTCCCTCATGAATCTTTTGTTACCGCTGTAATTCTCTACATGCTCGCGGATGAATGTTGCCCATTCGTGTCGCAGGATTGCCTGCCTAATGGGCGACTCCGCCTCGTCAATCTGACGTTTGTACTCCATGCAGAGTTTTTCAAATGCGTAGCGATAGATTTTTACGCCATTACCAGATGTCGATGCTGCTGGTGCATAATAGATGGGCGTACCCGACTCGCTCATCAATTTTGTGACGAGCTTAGAATTTTTGTTTTTCATGATTTAATAAACATTAAAAGTTAAACATAATTTTCCCGTTGATCAAAAGCTCTCGCCCTCGATCTCAAGGCTCAAATACGTCAATGAACCCACTTGCGACTCATTCCAATGCGAGCCGCAAAACGTAATTTTTGAGAATGTTTAACTTGGCATCACCGCTTGAGTGACGCACTTTAATGTTTATCATGTATAGAACGACAATCGCTTCAGCCAAGGCACAAAATGCCCCAACATAGGTTTGTTTAAAATTAAGTTTCTTGATTTTTATTAGCGATTACTCCGCAAATATAAGTAAAACTCTTGAAACAACAAATATTTAGAGTTTAAAATGAATGTTTCTACCGAAAAATTCGTATTTTTGTCAAATATTATAGTAATAAACGTAAATCTTTAGATACATGGCATTACAATGCGGTATAGTTGGTTTGCCTAATGTTGGTAAATCCACTCTTTTCAATTGCCTGTCCAACGCTAAGGCGCAGGCTGCAAACTTCCCTTTCTGTACTATCGAGCCAAACGTAGGCGTTATCACCGTTCCCGATGAGCGTCTTGTTAAGTTGGCAGAGATTGATAATCCTAAAAAGGTTGTTCCTACCACCATCGAGATCGTAGATATCGCTGGCTTGGTTAAGGGCGCATCCAAGGGCGAGGGCTTGGGTAATAAGTTCTTAGGTAATATCCGTAATACCAACGCTATTATTCACGTCTTGCGTTGCTTCGATAACGGCAATATCACCCATGTCGATGGTACCATCGACCCAGTGCGTGATAAAGGCATTATCGACACTGAGCTTCAGCTAAAGGATTTGGAGACCGTAGAGAATAATATCGGCAAATGCCAGAAGCAGGCGGTTGCGGGCGATAAGAACGCTAAACGCCGTTTCGAGATCCTCTCGCTCTTCAAGGAGGCTTTGCTTCAGGGTCAGAGCGTGCGTACTGTCGAGACAGATGATAATGATCGTAAGTTGGTTGCCGATATGAATCTTCTGACCGATAAACCTGTTCTCTATGTATGTAATGTCGATGAGGCAAGTGCCGTAAGCGGTAACGCTCACACCGAAGCAGTCAAGGCTGCTATTGCCAACGAAAATGCCGAGATGTTGATCGTGGCTGCAGCTACCGAGGCAGATATTGCCGAGTTGGAGGATTACGAGGAGCGTCAGATGTTCCTTCAGGATATGGGCTTGGAGGAGTCGGGCGTAGCTCGTCTGATCAAAGCGGCATATAAGTTGCTCAATCTCCAGACATTCTTCACTACAGGTGCCGATGAGAGCCGCGCATGGACCTTCGTTAAGGGAATGAAGGCTCCTCAGACTGCGGGTATCATCCACACCGATTTTGAGCGAGGATTTATCCGTGCCGAGGTAATCAAGTATGATGATTACGTTGCTCTTGGCTCCGAGAAGGCTTGCCGCGATGTAGGTAAGATCGGTATCGAGGGTAAGGAGTATGTAGTGCAGGATGGGGATATTATGCACTTCCTCTTCAACGTGTAAACCATTCGCCTTGTGGGTTGTTTTGGCATCTTGCTTGCGTTGAGAATGCTCATTTACCATAGTAAACTCCGCTTTCGATAACTTCGCAAGCCTTGAAATAATCTCACAAATCAATTATTAGTGGGCGCAATTTAAAAAACAACAGCACAAATAAATTTAGGGTGTAGATAAAATTACTGCAATATGAAAGCGAACTCGAAATATATCATTATCGGAGTTGCGATAATTCTGAGCGCATGGCTTTTGGGACGTGCCTATACCTATAAGTTCCGTTCGCAAGATACCATCGTTGTGACGGGTTTGGGTGAGACCGAGTTCTCTTCCGACCTTATCGTGTGGAATGGTGAGATTGTTTATGAGACTCTGGATGTTGCTTCGGGGTATGCTCAGTTGGAGCGCAACAAACTCAAAGTGCAGGAGTTTATCACCTCACGCGGAGTGAAGGCAGAGCAGATTGTCTTTAAGTTTGTTAATGTCTATAAGCAGACCGAGCCAGTCTATAACGCCAGCGGTAATTATGCTGGTCAGCGTTTTACGGGCTATCGTTTGAGTCAAGGTTTCTCTATCGAGTCTTCCGAGGTTGATAAGGTCGAAAATATCTCGCGTGAGATCTCTTCGCTCATTGCACAAGGAGTCTCGATTGATGCCTACCAGCCATCATACTATTATACCAAGTTGGATGATGTCAAGCTTTCACTTATCGAGCGAGCTTCGGCTGATGCACGCGCTCGTGCTGAGAAGATTGCAGAGAATGCAGGTGCTGCTATCGGTCGCGTAGCTTCGGCGAAGATGGGTGTTTTTCAGATCACGGGTGCTAACTCCAATGAAGAGTTCTCGGCTGGTGGTTCGTTTAATACCTCAAGCCGTCAAAAGAAAGCGCGTATCACAATGAGAGTGGAATACCGTGTAAAATAGGCATAACAACTTTAAAGGCTATGGATATTTGGAGAATATTTCAGCTTATTGCGTGTGCCTTTGCAGTTCTTGCAACTGCATTGACAGTTGCGGCGTTTTATTTTCCTACGGTTGCCTATTGGGCAATGTGGGTGTGGTGTTTTACGCTGTGGACTTTTATGTTCTTGGTTCCGATGCCTATAATTGAGCGTAACAAAAAGAGTAATCAGTTTGCGTTAGCTTTGTCATTCTTGCTCTCAGTTATGTTAGCCGTTACGGTTAATACTTGGTTGCAAGAGAGCTATCCCGCAACTCACGGTTTCAGCCGAGGTATGCTGGTCTATTCAGCTTCATATACCATTTTGGCACTCCTGCTTGCCACTTGGCTGAAACTCAAAGAGAAGAAAAATAAATAAAAACTTAAAATAAAAGAAAACTATGTCACAAGAGGTTAGAGTACGTTTTGCACCATCGCCCACAGGTCCTTTGCACATGGGTGGTGTGCGTACTGCACTTTATAACTATTTATTTGCACGCCGTCATGGCGGTAAGATGATTCTTCGTATCGAGGATACCGACTCTCAGCGATTCGTCCCTGGAGCAGAGGATTATATCATCGAGTCGCTCAAGTGGTGTGGTATCGAGATTGATGAGGGTGTGGGCGTAGGAGGTCCTCACGCTCCATATCGTCAGAGTGAGCGTAAGGAGATCTACCTAAAGTATGCCAAGCAACTCGTTGAGGCTGGTTGGGCATACTACGCTTTCGACACATCGGAAGAGTTGGATGCCTTGCGTAAGGAGGCAGAGGCTGCGGGTCAGACCTTCGCCTATAACTATACCGTCCGCGAGAAGTTGCCTACTTCGCTTAGCTTGAGCAAGGAGGAGGTCGAGGCTCGTATCGCGCGAGGCGATATCTGGGTTGTACGTTTCAAGATGCCTGAGAATGAGGTTGTCGAGATGGATGATTTGATTCGCGGTCATGTTAAGGTCAATACCTCTACTTTGGATGATAAGGTGCTTTATAAGAGTGCTGATCAGCTTCCAACCTATCACTTGGCAAATATCGTTGATGACCATTTGATGGAGATCTCTCACGTTATTCGTGGCGAGGAGTGGTTGCCATCTCTGCCTTTGCACTATTTGTTGTACCGTGCTTTTGGTTGGCAGGATTCTCAGCCACAGTTTGCTCACTTGCCACTATTGTTGAAGCCTACGGGTGGTGGTAAGCTCTCTAAACGCGATGGCGATAAGATGGGATTCCCTGTATTCCCACTCTTCTGGACTTCTCCTTCCACAGGCGAGACTGCTCATGGCTATCGTGAGGATGGCTATTTTGCCGAGGCGTTTGTCAATATGCTTGCTTTGCTTGGATGGAACCCAGGCACCGAACAGGAGATCTTCTCTATGCAGGAGCTTATCGACTCATTCTCTTTGGATCGTGTCTCTAAGGCTGGTGCACGCTTCCAGCCCGATAAGGCTAAGTGGTTCAATGCCCAATATATGCACCACAAATCAGACGAGGAGTTGGCATCGTTGTTCCAGCCTATCTTGAAGGCTAATGGCGTTGAGACTACCGATGAGTTGGCAGGTAAAGCTGCTGGCATCATGAAGGAGCGTGCTTCGTTTATTAACGACTTGTGGGATCTTACCTCATACTTCTTTGTAGCTCCAACCGAGTACGATGAAAAGCAGGTCAAGAAATATTGGAAGGGCGAAAACCCTGCACGCTTGGCTGAGCTTCGTGAGCTTTTGGCTGCTATCGAGGATTTCTCGTTGGAGAATACCGAGGCTATCGTTACTGCTTGGATTCAAGAGAAGGGCTATGGCATGGGACAAATCATGAACTCTCTGCGTTTGGCTTTGGTCGGCGCGGGCAAGGGACCTGGTATGTTTGATGTCACTTCATTCTTGGGACAGGAGGAGTGCCTCAAGCGTATTGACTATCTATTGACTAACCTTAAACCTATTGAATAATGGAAATTTTACAGCACATTTGGGGTTCTACCCCTGAGGGCGAGGCTATCGTTCTCTATACTATCCGCAATGAGAAGGGTTGCGAGGTGCAGCTTTGCAACATCGGAGCATCTATCGTATCGGTGAAGGCACCAGATCGTGATGGTAAGGTAGATGATATCGTACTCGGTTATAAAGATGCCATGAGCTATTTTGGCGATGGCGCAGCCAGCGGTAAGAGCGTAGGTCGTGTTGCCAACCGTATTGCCAAAGGCAAGATGACGGTTGATGGCGTGGAGTATATGCTCGAGATCAACAATGGTCCTAACCATCTGCATGGTGGCTCTAAGGGCTTTGCCAATCAGTTGTGGGACAGCCGCGTGGAGACCAACCGCGTAGTATTCTCACGCACCTCTCCAGATGGCGAGCAGAACTATCCTGGCGAGTTGTATGTCGAGGCTGGTTACTACTTCTCGGATGATAATGAGTTGGAGATCACTTACGTTGCCAAGAGTGACAAGAATACTGTTGTAAACCTCACAAACCACGTTTATTGGAACTTGGCAGGCGAGGGTAGCGGTCAGACTATCTTGGATCATGAGATGCATCTGAATTGCTCACGCGTTTTGGAGATGGATCCTACTCAGATCCCTACAGGCGAATATCTCGATGTGAAGGGTACTCCTCAGGACTTCACTTCATGGCGTAAGTTTGGCGATGATATCTTGTCGGAGTTCAACCACATGAAGGATTTCAAGGGTTATGACCACTTCTTTGTGATGGACGATTGGAAGCCAAACATCTTGGCTCCTATCGGCGAGCTTCGTCATCATGCTTCAGGTCGTAAGGTCGAGGTTCTCTCTTCTCAGGCAGGTGCTATGGTCTATACTGGCAATTGGCTTGAGGGTGGATGTCCTGTGACCAAGTCAGGCGGTCGCTATCAGGATTATTCGGGTGTTGCTATCGAGTGCCAGAACTATCCTAATGCCGTTAACGAGCCTCGTTTCCCATCTGTGGAACTCAAGGCAGGAGACCTCTATTGCCAGAAGATTGTATTCCGTTTGGGTACTTTCTAAAGCGAATTAATTAAACAATAAGTTAATAGGGCAGTTCTCGGATTGCCCTTTTTATACGATATGGAGACAAAAGATCTTGAATTTTTGGATTCGTTCAGCTGCAAACTTGCCAAGACCCTGATCGATCAGTGTACTGCCGATCAGATGCTCGATGGCGAGTTATATACCGTTGAGGAGCTGGATGAGAAGTGGAATGCAATGGCTCCCGAATATATGGCTGCTGCAGTCCCTCAGATCGCCGAGTATCCTTTGGCGGCTATTGCGTGGGCAGCCTATGTGGGTATGGGTGCTGCGGTGCTGTGGGATAAGTCGTGGGCTGAGTATAAGCATGTGGAGGATTGGTATTCGATGTTGGCTAAGCCACGCGGCATTGACTGCTTGGATGAATATGTTGTGGAGTGTTTGGTGGGTTATAAACTTGAGTCGGAGGAGCATCAGCGTTTGGAGGGTGTTATCCGCAAATGTGCTCAGACTGCTCACACCATGATCCGCAAGGAGGGCATCGAGCCCCAGAGCGTGATGGCATTCCATATCTATGCTCGTGCCGTCAAGGTATTCTATGAAATCGGCATCTCGATTGAACTTCGCCACCGTGGATATAAATACGTCAAGGTGAAGGTTAATGCCGAGCAACCATCATAGTTGCTTTAGTAGCATAAATAAAGTCCGCACTACAATCGTAATGCGGACTTATTGTTTCAATTATCCCTGTCGAAGCTCACTCTTACTCCTGAGCCTGCTCCTCCTCTGGCAACTTGAACTCGGTGAAGCCTGCGCCAACCAAGATGTTGAACCAAGAGAATGCCTTTTTGATATCCGATACGTGTACACGCTCCTTGTCATACTCAGGCAATACAGCCTCAAACTCAGCCTTGAGCTTATCGGCAGACTCCTTGTGCGAGATTGCCTGCTTACCCTCGGTGTAGGCATACATGCGGGTGAAAACCTCTGCCAAAGCTATATCCTCACCCTCGGTGAACATCGAAATCTCAGATAGCGCACTCACTCTCGAAGTAGCCGAAGCATTTGAACGGCGACCATCAGCGAGTGACTCCACGATAATACCGCGAGTCGAGTGTGCAACATACTTGTAAAGACCGGGCATACCCGAAATAGCCAAAATATCCTTAAATTCCATAATGTTTTAATTTTTTCCTAAAGTTTCAGTGGTGCAAATATATGTATTTTTCACTCCATTTCAAAGTTTTTATCTATATATGCACCTCTCCTATGTTTACTCCTTCTTCAGGTGGACATCCAACTGTGGGAATGGGAAGTTTGCACCCACCTCAGGCAACTCCTTGTAGAATGCTTCGGTCACTGAATCGTAGAGTCCCCAGAAATCATCATTCTTTACCCAAGCTCTTGCCTCGATCACTACTGCACTATCTGCCAGGGTGTCAATTCTTACGATCGGCATCGGATCTTTGAGTGTTCTCTCATCGCGCGTGATAATCTTCAACATTGCCTCGCGTATCACATCATAATTATCTCCGTATGTCACCGATACCTTCCAACTGCAACGGCGTGTTGTCGAAGTGGAGTAGTTGTTTATGATCGAAGTCGAGATCATGTTGTTGGGTATGTATATTGTCTTTTTATCAGTTGTATATACCATAGTGGTGAAGAGCTGTATATTTGCCACCGTACCACTCACTCCGTTAGCCTCGATGAAATCGCCTATCTTGTAAGGACGCAAAACGAGTATCATCACTCCACCCGCGAAGTTCTGCAGCGTGCCACTCAAAGCCATACCTATTGCCAATCCCATTGATGCCAACATTCCGACAAATATAGTGGTGTCGAAGCCGAGCGTAGAGATTATCATCACCAATATAAATATATATCCCAAAGTCTTGACTGCCGTCATGCAGAATGAGTGCAGTGAGCGTTCCACCTCTCGGCGAGTCATTATGGCATCCACTATATGCAATATTCTGTGCAGTATCCAGCGGGCGATGTAATATATGGCAATGGCTATCACCAACTTAATACCTGTCCATATACACCACTCCGAGATCTGCTTCCATATATCGCTCATCTCAAGCGATGAGATCTGTTCTATTGTCTGCGCAAAGCGAGCCTTCTGCACGCTGTCTGGTACGATCAGATTCTCTATGGTCTGATCAGCCTGTAAAAGAAAATTCAGCATACTTTTGTTCTATTATTTTTCTCTAATAATTCGATCCCTAACAGTAGTAGGGTATATCGCGCGACAAAAATAATGATTTTTTCAACAAAATACACTATCTTTGCTCTCAGCTTTGGGTCTGAAAGTAAGATTGCAGAGTATGTGAATTTTACTTTGTAACCCAAAAATTCATGATATAGTACGATGAAAATTGCAGATATAGAATTGGGCGAGAAGCCTCTGTTTTTGGCTCCGATGGAGGATGTTACCGATCCTTCGTTCCGATATATGTGTAAACGCTTCGGTGCCGATGTCGTGACCACCGAGTTTATCTCTTCAGATGGTTTGATCCGCGATGCTTGGAAGTCGCGAGCCAAACTCAATATTGATGAAGCGGAACGTCCTGTCGGTATTCAGATCTATGGTCATCTGATTGAGCCTATGGTCGAAGCGGCTCGTATTGCCGAGAGTGCCCACCCCGATTTTATTGACATTAATTTTGGCTGTCCTGTCAAGAAAATTGCTGGACGTGGTGCTGGCTCAGGTATGATGCGAGACGTGCCGTTGATGGTTGAGATGACTCGCCAGATTGTTCAGGCGGTAAATACCCCTGTTACCGTTAAAACCCGTCTGGGCTGGGATGAGGAGTCCAAAAATATCATGGATATCGCTCTGCGTCTGCAGGATGTCGGCATTGCAGCTCTTACTATCCATGGTCGCACCCGATCTCAGATGTATCGCGGAGTGGCGGATTGGACCTTGATTGGAGAGGTGAAAAATAATCCCCTCATCAAAATCCCTATCATCGGCAACGGCGATATAGATTCTGGGGCTAAGGCTAAAGAGATGTTCGATCGCTATGGCGTTGATGGCGTGATGATAGGACGTGCCACTTATGGGCGTCCATGGATTTTTCAGGAGGTAAAGCACTTCTTGCAGAGTGGCGAGACAATGCCTCAACCATCGGTCGTAGAGCGTGTCGCCATAGCCAAGGAGCATCTGCGTAAATCTATCGAGATTAAAGGCGACAAGGTCGGTATTTTGGAGATGCGCCGTCACCTATCCAATTATTTCAAGGGCTTGCCCGATTTCAAGCAGACTCGCCTGAAGTTGGTTACACTCTATGACGAGGCTGAGATCAACGCTACACTCGATTATGTTGCCGAGCGTTGGGGCGATTACGATATGAGTGGGGCAGTGCCACCATCACTTTCGCACGATATTTAATGCGTCATTTTGCCTATCCGCAGACGAGGTGAAATCTCTGATGTGAATCTCGAAAAATAAGATGCAGAGCTAAAATTCAGCTCTGCATTCTATTTTTATCCTTTCGCCCGACTTTGGGTGTGTAAATTCCAACGTCTCGGCATGGAGATATAATCTCTCTCCACCCACTCCATATATATCATCTCCCATTATAGGAGTGCCAAGACCATCCTTGTGTGCCGAATGTACTCTGAGCTGATGTGTCCTGCCTGTGATAGGGTAGAATCTCACTCTGCTATGCCCGCCGATCGTCTCAAGTAGCTTGTAACGAGTTATCGCCTGCTTGCCGTCTGTGGCGACCATCTGCCTTGGACGGTTATCGTAATCGAGCCTCATTGGTAGATTGATCTCTCCCTCTTTTTGACTGATTACACCATCAAGCAAAGCCACATAACTCTTCTCTACGCTACGCTTTATAAACTGCTCCTGCAGGGCTTGATGCGCCTGCTTGTGTTTAGCTATTATGAGTATGCCCGAAGTGGACTGATCCAGCCTATGGATGATCATTGGGCAAAGAGTACCAGCATACCTCTCCTCAGCCCACTCCTCCGCCGAGCGCACCCCCGATTTACCTCTTACCGACAACATCCCCGCAGGCTTGTTTATTGCCACATAATCTTCATCTTCCCATATTATCTCAGGCTCCTCGACCTCGATTTTTGTCAGCGGATTATCCTCTACCTTCAAACCCTGCATCATAAACGTAAGGATTGGCTTGCATTTGCTGGTGCATGCGGGATAGTAGTTGCCATGCTGTCGTATCTCGCCTTTGGGCGATTCGCCCCACCAGAATTCCGCCATCGCCAATGGCTGCAAATCGTTGTTGTATGCGTATTGCATCAGCTTCGGACCAGCACACTCTCCCGATCCAGCAGGGGGTATTGTCTGTGGTGTTGATGCAAAGATCTGGCATAGATCCTTTGTTTCGCCAAGTGCGTTTCTGAGGCGAAACTCTCTGAACAGATCCATCTGCAATTTTGCCGAGCGAGTGCGCCTTTCCTGTTTCAGACGCTCTATGCCCGCTTGCAAAGTGTCCAGCTCTTCTTGTGCTGCGGCGATAAGTGCTTTGTTATGCCTTTTCAGACGTTGCATCTCGGCGTTGTCATGCTGACTCTCAAGTGTGAGTTGCTCAATATCGCCACCTCTTGTCCTTGCCCTATGACGTGCCTCTTTGCGCCTCTGCATCAGGGCTTTCATCTGCGCCATTGCATCCTCAGCCTGTGCTTTTACATCTTTTAGGTGTTGCTCGGCTTTAATATACTCATCACTTGAGGTGAGAGCCTCTATCTGCTTGTTTATTAGTGTGATCTGATGTTCCTCTTTTTTGAAAAAATCATCGGGTTGAAGCATGTCGTATATCGGCGGTACAAAATACTCATGGCGATTGCTGCCTGCCAAATTTCCCGAAAATGCCGCCAGAAATCCTATCTCTTGGCACCTATCCTTGACCACCATTACACCGAACATCTTACCCTTCGAAAGCTCCTCAGCCCATTCTGCGCGCTCTGCCAGATAGCTCTGCACCTCCTCTGCCGCCATCTGCGAAAGCTGGTGCGGACGGTAATGAAAAGGCCATGTAAACCTATCGGGTAAGGCTATTTCAGATATCGGTTTTTTGTATCGGTGCAACATAATTTTGATTTTAGGGAGACAAAGTTAATTTTTTTAGTTGATTTTTTGTAGTTTTATGGTATCTAATTGCGACTAATTAAATGAATATAATAGATTCCCACGATGGAGAAGAAATCACAGGATTTGGAACAAGAGTTTACTCGGATCGCCCAAGAATATAAGGAGACGATCTATATGGTATGCTACATGTTCTCCAAAGATAGTCAGCAGGTCGATGACCTGTACCAAGAAATACTTATAAATATTTGGAAGAGCCTTCCCTCGTTTCAGGGGCGCAGTTCGCTCAAGACATGGATTTGGCGTTTGAGCCTTAATACATGCATCTCATACGATCGTAAGCGTTCCTCGCGAGCCTCTTTGCCGCTTGATCTGAACATCAACCTCTATGAAGATTCCGATCATGAAACCAAGCAGATCAAGATGCTGCACGAGCGTATCAATCGGCTGGGAGTCTTCGATCGCGCCATCATCATGCTGTGGTTGGAGAATATGCCCTACGAAGAGATTGGAGCCATTGTCGGTATCTCGGCAAAGAATGTAGGAGTACGCTTGGTACGCATCCGAGAGCAATTGAAAAACATGAAATAGTAAAATATCATTTTATGGAAAATAACATCATAAGTTCAGAATTCGATCAGATGCGCGAGCAGATTTCACTCCTAAAGGCGAAACTCTCTAAGCAAACCATCATCAGCGAAAAACACCTGATGCGAACCATCCGTGACAATGTGTCGAAGATCAACCGTATGCGAAACTTTAGTATTTTCGGTGGAATTTTCGCCTTTATCTATTGTCCTGTAGCTTTTTATATGTTTGGTCATAGTCTATCGTTTGTGATCGGTACCGAGGTGATGCTGATTGTATGCTTAGTATGTACTTTGTGGATGCACAGGAAGCTCGATGTCCAAACCATATCGATAGACAACCTTGTGTCGCTGGGTGCCAAAATCCAGACAATCAAACGCCACTATGCCAATTGGATAATCATCTCTATCCCGATGATCGCTGCATGGTTTGGCTGGTTTGCCTACGATGCAAGTCTGTTTCATCCAGCCCCCATCCCGTTTATCACTGCGGGTCTTATCGGAGGAGCAATCGGCGGAGTGATTGGCGTGGCTCGTCATGTGAAATTACGCCGAGAGATAAATCAGGTTCTTGATAGCATCAAAGATTTGCAGGAGCATTAAACCTAACCTAACCAACCTGCATAAGAGAGTCGGCATACGCTTAAAGTAGTGCCGACTCTTTGTTTTTTTCGTTTTTCACGTTTAAAGTTGCTAAATAGCTAATTTTGTAGTAATTTAGTAAACTAAATTAAAGTCTGCGTTTTTGTGGGCATATAAAGGGTTAAACAATAAATAACTTTTAAATAATAATTATGAGAAAAACTAATCTTTTTACGTTGGCAGTGGCTACATTGTTCTCTGCATCAGCCTTTGCGCAGGAGCTTAGCGGCTTCGCCTATGGCTCGGAGCAGGCGCCACGTGGTTACGAGTCCAAGAATGCCGAGTGGGAGTCTCCTCAGGAACTTGCACTCAATAAGGAGCAGCCTCGAGCATGGTTCTTTAACTTTGCCAATGAGGAGTCTGCCCGTAAGGTTCTGCCCGAGAATAGCGAATATTACCTCTCGCTTGACGGCACATGGAAATTCCATTGGGTTTCACATCCTCAGGATCGCCCCAAGGAGTTCTATAAGCCTGATTTTGATGTCTCTAAGTGGGATAATGTGCAGGTCCCTATGAACTGGAATGTTTATGGTCTGCAAGCAGATGGCTCGCAGAAGTACGGTACTCCGATCTATGTCAACCAGCCTGTTATCTTCAAACATTCGGTTGCCGTAGGCGACTGGAAGGGAGGCGTTATGCGTGAGCCAGCACCACACCATACTACCTATAAGCACCGTAACGAAGTGGGCTCTTATCGCCGCACCTTCAACGTGCCTGAGGCTTGGGATGGTCGTCAGATCTATCTGAATTTTGATGGCGTGGATTCATTCTTCTATCTTTGGATCAATGGTCACTATGTAGGTTTTTCAAAGAACTCTCGCAATCTTGCTGCCTTCAATATCACCAAATATCTTGTCGAGGGCGAGAATGTTGTTGCCGTAGAGGTTTATCGTAACTCCGATGCCTCGTTCCTCGAATCTCAGGATATGTTCCGCTTGCCAGGTATCTTCCGTACAGTATCTCTTACTGCTACCAACCCTGTTGAGTTGCGCGATCTGAGAGTTACTACCGATCTGGACTCTGAGTATAAGGATGGCGTAGCGAAGATCAATGTCGATGTTCGTAACCTTAGTGCTAAGGCAGCCAAGGATTATACTCTGGAGGCTAAGCTCTTCCGTAATGACCTCTATAGCGATGTCAATTGGGCAGTTGCTGGTGCAGTCACTACCGCTGCAGTAGAGCTTACAGCTCCTCTGACTACCACTACTACCGCTATGGAGATTGCCGTAAAGAATCCTTCTAAGTGGAGTGCCGAGTCGCCATATCGCTATACTCTGGTTGTCAGCCTTAAGGATAAGAAGGGAGGTACCGTAGAGATGGCATCTACCTATATGGGCTTCCGCGAGGTGGAGATTCGCGATACCAAGGCTTCTGATGATGAGTTCGGTTTGGAGGGACGTTACTACTACCTCAATGGCAAAACCATCAAGATGAAGGGTGTCAACCGCCATGAAAATAATCTTGTGCGTGGTCATGCCATCACTCGTGAGCAGATGCACCATGAGGTGATGCTCATGTTGCGTGGTAACATCAACCATGTGCGTTGTTCTCACTATCCTGATGCTCCATATTGGTATTACTTGTGTGATAAGTATGGTATCATGCTCGAGGACGAGGCAAATATCGAGAGCCACCAATACTACTATGGCGATGCTTCGCTCTCTCATGTTCCTGAGTTCCGCGATGCCCATGTTGCCCGCGTTATGGAGATGGCACACGCTACCATCAACAACCCATCTGTTGTCATTTGGTCGCTTGGTAATGAGGCGGGTCCTGGAAAGAACTTCGTTGAGGCATATAACGCTCTGAAGGCTTTCGATACTACTCGTCCTGTGCAGTATGAGCGTAACAACAATATCGTAGATATGGGCTCTAACCAGTATCCATCTATCGGTTGGACTCAGTATGCCGTTACAGGTAAAGCTCCTATTAAATATCCATTCCATATCTCCGAGTATGCTCACTCTATGGGTAATGCTGTGGGTAACTTGCAGGATTATTGGGATGCTATCGAGAGTACCAACTTCTTCATGGGAGGTGCTATCTGGGATTGGGCAGATCAGGCTTTCTGGAATGTCGATCCTAAGACCAAAGAGCGATACATGGGTTATGGTGGTGACTACGGTGATCGCCCTAACGATCATACTTTCTGTATGAATGGTATCGTATTCCCCGATCACACTCCAAAACCTCAATACTACGAGGTCAAGAAGGTCTATCAGAATGCTGGCATCACTTTGCAGCAGGATGGTCAGATCAAGATCTTCAATAAGCGTTATTTCGAATCTTTGAGCGATTTGGAGATTGTTGTCTCTTTGTGGGAGGATGGTGTTGAGAAGGCTTCTTACATCCAGCCCGATCTTGCCATTGCACCTCGTACCGCCAAGAGCTTCATGCCTAAGTTCGATCTTAGCCAGCTCTCTGCCGATAAGGAGTATTTCATCAAGGTACAGCTTAAGCTCAAGAAGCAGATGCCATGGGCTGAGAAGGGATATGTTCAGATGGAGGAGCAGCTTGCTGTGAAGTCGGCTCAGAAGAGCGTCTATATCGCCGATGTTGCCAAGTCAGAGGTTAAGCCAAGCGTTAAGACCGATGGCAAGATTACCACAGTTACAGGAGGCGAGCAGCCATTTACCATAGCGTTGGATAACGAGAAGGGCGTTCTCTATCATGTGGTATATAATGGTACTACAATCCTTCCTGAGGGTAACTCTATGAAGCTCTACACATACCGAGCACCTGTCGATAACGATAATTGGGCTTTCAACCGTTGGTTTGCACTCGGCTTGTTTAATACCGAAGATAAGGTTCTCTCTCATAAGGTGCTTGAGCAGGAGGATGGCTCAGTCGTAGTTCAGTATGTTGTTCGCACTCAGGCTAAGCACCCTGGTCGCCGCATTAAGAATGAGGATAATAGCTTCACTCTTGCAAGCGAGCAGCGTGAGATGGGTGCCGATGAGTTCCATTTCATCTCTAACCGTATCTGGACCATCTATCCCGATGGCTCTGTCGAACTTAATAGTGTAATCACAGGTAGCGAGGCATCGGTTAGCTTGGCTCGTATCGGATACGAGATGCAGCTTTCGAAGGATATGACCTCTTATTCATACTATGGTCGTGGTCCATGGAATAACTATAATGACCGTTGCACAGGCTCTTTCATCGAGCAGTATTCAAGCACTGTTAAGGATCAGTTCGTAGCATGGCCTAAACCTCAGGATATGGCTAACCGTGAAGAGGTACGCTGGGCAACGCTCACCAATGGTGCTGGTAATGGTGTGATTTTTGTTTCTACAGAGGGTATGTCAACTTCAGCTTTGGAGTGGAACTCTGTGGAGCTTACCGAGACAGCTCACCCATATCAGTTGCCTGCATCTTCTGGTACATGGCTCAACCTCGATAAGAAGGTCAATGGCTTGGGCGGTAATAGTTGTGGTCAGGGTGGTCCTCTTGAGCCAGATGTAGTGAAGGCTGGTGAGAACTCCGTTGGTTTCATCATGCGTCCATTCTCTAAGGGCGACTGTTCTGTGGAGAAGGCAAATGTACTCCCATCGGGCGATGCTCCAATCCTTCTTTCGCGCAACCTTCGCGGTCAGGTATCTATGAAGTGTGCTAAGGAGGGTGCTCAGATTTTCTATAAGATTGGCGAAAAGGGCAAGGAGACTCTCTATACCGAGCCTGTCGATATGAGCAAGGGCGGCGATATTATCGTATGGGAGAAGTCATCTCCAGCCCTCGCAGCTACATATAGCTACTCGGAAGTTACCTCTATCCCTATCTCTGTTGTCTTCTGCTCAAGTCAGGAGTCAGCTGCTGGCGAGGATGCTCAGAAGTTGGTCGATGGTGATCCTTCTACCATCTGGCATACTATGTATTCAGTGACCGTTGCCATCTATCCTCACTATGTCGATTTCGATGCCAACGAGGAGGTTGTAATCAAGGGCTTCAAGTATATGCCACGTCAGGATGGTGGTGTGAATGGTAATATCAAGGCTTATAAGTTGCAGGTAAGCCTTGATGGTAAGAGTTGGGGTGATGCCGTAGTTCAGGGTGAGTTCAAGAACGATGGCAAGCTTCAGACTGTCATCTTCTCTCAGCCTGTCAAGGCTCGCTACATCCGCTTCACAGCCCTCAGCTCTCAGAATGGTCAGGACTTTGCTTCTGGTGCCGAGTTTGAACTTATCAAGGAGTAGGGTAGCTCTACCGTAATAAATAAGTCGCAATCCCTTTTTAGGGGTTGCGACTTTCTTTTTAATTCAAAATTCAAAATTAAGGCTTACGCATGCCTTAATTTTTACTTAAATCAATACGCAAATTTTACAAATCAAGACTCTAAACAAAATCGGATAGCCTCCAGCGAGAAGCTATCCGATTTCTATTTATTAGCGGCATCTTGCGCCACTAAAAGATTACTTACCCATGTAAGACTTGATGTAGTGGTGGTGTGAACCGTAACGCTCAAATGCAGCACGATCCAACTCCTCCTGAGCTGATGGGTGAGCTACCGAGATCAACAGACGAGCGCGCTCCTGCAAGCTCTTACCATAGAGATCAACGGCTCCGTTCTCAGTTATAAACCAGTGCATGTGGTTACGAGTAGTTACAACACCTGCGCCAGGGAGCAATGTGTCGCAAATCTTCGATACCCCCTTGTTTGTGATTGAAGGCATAGCGATGATAGCCTTACCACCCTTAGAGAGTGAAGCACCATATACGAAGTCAACCTGACCACCTACACCTGAGTAGAACTTACGACCAAGTGAGTCAGCACATACCTGACCTGTGAGGTCAACCTGCAAAGCAGAGTTAATGGCTGTTACCTTGTCGTTCTTAGCGATGATGTATGGGTCGTTGGTGTAACCTACGTCCTTCATCAATACTGCTGGGTTGTCATCAATGAAGTTATATACATCGTTAGAACCCATCAAGAATGTAGATACCATCTTACCCTTGTCGATGTTCTTAGCCTCGCCGTTGATAACGCCTGCGCGTACCAATGGCAACACTCCGTCAGCAAACATCTCAGTGTGGATACCCAAGTTCTTGTGACCACCCAACTGAGCCAATACAGCGTTAGGAATAGCACCGATACCCATCTGCAATGTAGCACCATCCTCGATGAGTGCAGCACAGTGCTTACCGATAGCAACCTCAACCTCGTTAGGCTCTGTGAAGTGTGCCTCCTCCAATGGCTGATCATCCTCCACAAAGAGGTCAATCTTCGATATTGGGATCATAGCATCACCAAATGCACGAGGAACATACTTGTTCACTACTGCGATTACTGTGTCAGCACACTCAACGGCTGCCAAAGTAGCATCTACCGATGTTCCGAGTGATACGAAACCGTGCTTGTCAGGACGTGAAACCTGAATCATAGCTACGTTACATGGAACTGCACCGCAACGATACAAACGCTGAGTCTCGCTCAAGAATACAGGGATGTAATCAGCGTAACCTGCCTGTGTAGTCTTACGCACGTTACCACCCACGAAGAATGAATCGAGCTGGAATACGCCCTCGAACTCTGGCTCAGAGTATGGAGCTGGACCCTCTGTGTGGAGGTGGTGGATATGAACATCCTTCAACTCTCCCGCACGACCTCTCTCGCACATAGCCTTGATCAGACACTGTGGTGCCGATGCTACTGAACTAAGGTGAATGTGATCACCCGACTTAATCACCTTTACAGCCTCTTGAGCTGTTGTGAACTTGATCTGTGTCATTGTTTTTGTGTTTGTAGTTTATTGTATTTTGATGTATCTATTACTTACGTTTAACCTCTACCTGCTCGTAACCCTCGATGATATCACCGACCTTGATGTCGTTGAATGACTCGATGTTCAGACCGCAATCCTGTCCTACGACTACCTCCTTCACATCATCCTTGAATCGCTTCAACGATCCGAGCTTACCTGTGTAGATTACAATACCGTCACGGATTACGCGGATCGCGGTGTTGCGCTGCAACTTACCCTCGCGCACGATACCTCCGGCGATAGTACCCACCTTCGAGATTTTGAATGTCTCCATAACCTCGATTGTACAGCAGATAACCTCCTTCATCACAGGCTCCAACATACCCTCGATCGCATCCTTGATATCGTTCACCGCATCATAGATGATAGAGTACAAACGGATCTCAATCTCCTCCTTCTCGGCAGTCTTACGTGCTGCAGCCGAAGGACGTACCTGGAAACCTACGATGATGGCGTTAGATGCTGTTGCGAGCAATACATCCGACTCCGAAATCTGACCTACGGCAGCGTGGATTACATTCACCTGCACCGACTCCTTCGAAAGCTTGATCAGAGAGCCCGACATCGCCTCTACCGAGCCATCCACGTCACCCTTAACGATGATGTTAAGCTCCTTGAACGATCCGATAGCGATACGGCGACCAATCTCATCGAGCGTGATGTGCTTCTGAGTCATGATACCCTGCATACGCTGCAACTGCTCACGCTTGTTGGCAATCTCACGAGCCGAGCGATCATCATCCATTACGTTGAAGCTATCTCCCGCCTGTGGCGCACCATTCAGACCCAATACCTGCACAGGAGTTGAAGGCCCAGCCTCCAAAACCTTCTTACCGTTCTCATCAAACATTGCCTTTACACGACCTGTGTATGTGCCCGAAAGCAATACATCACCGATACGCAATGTTCCGCTCTGTACCATGATTGTAGCTACATAACCACGACCCTTGTCCAGCGTTGACTCGATCACGCTACCCTGAGCCTTCTTGTTTGGATTAGCCTTCAAGTCGAGCATCTCAGCCTCCAGCAATACCTTCTCAAGCAATTTGTCGAGGTTCATACCCTTCTTAGCCGAAATATCCTGACTCTGGTACTTTCCTCCCCACTCCTCAACGAGGTAGTTCATCTGAGCCAACTGCTCCTTGATATGCTCTGGGTTTGCCGCAGGCTTATCAATCTTGTTGATGGCAAATACCATAGGTACACCCGCAGCCTGAGCGTGGTTGATCGCCTCCACAGTCTGTGGCATGACGCTGTCGTCTGCCGACACGATGATGATAGCCACATCGGTAATCTTCGCACCACGGGCACGCATGGCTGTAAATGCCTCGTGACCTGGAGTATCGAGGAATGTTACCTTCTGACCGTTGTAGTTTACCGAGTATGCACCGATGTGCTGAGTGATACCTCCAGCCTCGCCCTCGATTACGTTTGTCTTACGGATGTTATCCAAGAGCGAAGTCTTACCGTGGTCAACGTGACCCATAACTGTTACGATAGGTGGACGTGGTACCAAATCCTCATCCTTGTCTGACTCCTCTTCGATTGCCTCGGCAACATCTACCGTTACGAACTCTGTTTTGAAGCCGAACTCCTCAGCCACAACGACCAAAGCCTCGGCATCCAGACGCTGGTTGATAGATACCATCAAACCCAAGTTCATACAAGCCGAGATAACCTCCATTGGCGATACATTCATCATTGTAGCCAACTCGCTCACCGTAACGAACTCTGTTACCTTCAATACTGAACGCTCCATTTCAGCGAGCTCCATCTCCTCCGACATCTTCTCTCGGATCTCCTCTCGCTTCTCTTTACGATACTTTGCGCCCTTATTCTTTGCACCCTTTGCAGTCAAGCGAGCAAGGGTGTCCTTTACCTGCTTTGAAACCTCCTCATCGCTCACCTCAGGACGAACGATTGGTTTTGGCTGGTGCTTCTTGTCTTTCTTATTACGGCGTGGCTCTCCAGCCTTTGGCTGATTATTGTTGCCGTTGTTCTTCTGTTGACCGTTATTCTTCTGATTCTGCTGACCGTGGTTCTGCTTCTCCTGTTTCTTCCCCTCCTTGCCCTGCTTGTTAACGTCAACCTTCTCTTTGTCCAGACGCTTGCGCTTGTGCTTGCCACCAGGAACCATGCCCGATACATCCATCGTACCGAGGATCTGAGGTCCAGCCAACTGAGTCTGGTTAGGACGGAATACAGAATCCTTCTTCTGCTCCTGAACAGTCTCCTCTACTTTAGGCTCCACCTTTGGCTCTGGCTTAGGCTCTGGCTTAGGCTCAGTCTTTGGCTGCTCGGCAACCGTAGGCTCTGGCGTTGGCTCAGGTTTAACCTCTGGTTTAGGCTCTGGTTTTTTAGGCTCAAGATCAATCTTTCCCAAAAACTTAGGCTTCTGGATCTCATCCTTTACATTTATCACGTTGCTCTTTACGATCACCACCTCGTCATCCTCTTTCTGAGGCTGATTAGTCTTGTTCTGATCAAGAGTTACCGTTGCTTGCTTATTTAGTGAGATACGCTCTCTCACGCTGTCTCTCTCATTGCCGGTGATGCCTTTGTTACCACCAAACTCCTTCTCCAGCATAGCATATACCTCGTCATTTACCTGTGAATTTGGAGATACATCGCTCACGCCCTTCTTGAGTAAGAAGTCGGTGATGGAGCTAAGACCAACCTTAAACTCCTTGGCTACCTGAATGAGTCTTACTTTTCTATTACTCATCTAAAAATCCTTTCTGAAAAATGGTTAAACTTACTCTTTGAACTCTGCCTTGAGGATCTCAACAACCTTCTCGGCCTGCTCGATCTCCAAATCTGCGCGTGATGCGATATCCTCTATTGGAAGCTCCAATACGCTCTTAGCTGTGTCGCAACCTGCGTTCTTCAAAGCCTCGATGATCCATGGCTCGATCTCGTCTGCAAACTCTGTGAGTGCAACATCCTCCTCCTCGATCTCACGATATACATCGATGTCGTAACCTGTCAACATCTTCGAAAGACGGATATTCAAACCACCCTTACCGATTGCGAGTGAAACCTGATCTGGCTTCAGATATACGGCTGCTGTCTTGCGCTCCTCATCGATAGTGATTGTCGAAATTTTTGCTGGGTTGAGTGAACGTTGAATCATGAGCTGAGCGTTTGTAGTATAGTTCACCACGTCAATATTCTCATTTCTCAACTCCTTTACGATAGAGTAGATACGTGAACCCTTCATACCCACGCAAGCTCCTACTGGATCAATTCGATCATCATAAGACTCTACTGCAACCTTAGCTCTCTCGCCAGGGATTCGTACGATGTTCTTGATTGTGATCAAGCCATCGAAGATCTCAGGTACCTCCTGCTCGAAAAGACGCTCCAAGAACTGATTAGCCGTACGCGAAAGGATGATGCGTGGCTGGTTGTTGTTCATCTCTACGCTCTTTACGATAGCCTTGATGGTGTCACCCTTGCGGTAGAAGTCGTTAGGAATCTGCTCGCTCTTAGGCAGGATCAACTCGTTGTTCTCGTCATCCATTAACAATACCTCGCGCTTCCACACCTGATAAACCTCACCTGTGATGATCTCGCCAACCTTCTCCGAATACTTCTCGTAGATGTTAGCCTTCTCCAAATCCAAAAGTCGTGAAGCCAAATTCTGACGGAGCGAGAGTACCGCGCGGCGACCAAACTGATTCATGCTGATCTGATCCGAATACTCATCACCTACCTCATAAGTAGAATCGATCTCCTTTACCTCAGATACTGCGATCTGCGTGTTAGGATTCTCCACTGCACCATCCTCTACAACCTCGCGGTTGCGCCAGATCTCCAAGTCTCCCTTCTCAGGGTTGATGATCACATCGAAGTTTTCATCGCTCTCGAACTGCTTCTGCAACGCGTGGCGGAATACATCCTCCAACACGCCGATCATTGTCGCCTTGTCGATGTTTTTCAGCTCTTTGAACTCGGCAAAGTTGCTGATCAAGTTTAAGTTTTCCATTTTGTATATATTTTTTTGTTTGTTATTTACACTTTTATTTAAAATCGAGATACTCTTTGGTGTACTTTATCTCATCGAATCGGTAGCTGCGCACCACATTTACCAGCACCTTGCGCTTCTTACCCTCGACTGCCTGCTTCTCCTCATAAGAGATTGTGATTCCCTCCTCGGTAACCTCATCCAGTTTCGCCAAGATCTTTATACCCGAGAGAAGCAACACCTCCACCGAAGAGCCTATGAGCTTACGATATTGGCGTATGTTTTTCAGCTCTGAGCCGATGCCAGCTGAAGCTACCGTCAGTGAAAAGTCCTCCACTTCGCGGTCAAACTCAGCCTCAATTTTGCGACTCAGCTCTGCGCAACGTTCAATTGTTACGTGAGTGTCGCTGTCGATCAGAAGCTCCACCTCATTCATTGGCGAGCATTTGCAACTCACCGTAAACATATCTGTGCCAGAGAGTTCTCTCTGGGCAATCTCCAATATCTTCTCGCAATCTATCATATTTGAATAGTTAATTTTCTCTGTAAGATACAAAATAAGGGGACGCTCTCGTCCCCTTCTCTCTTATTCACGTTGCAAAAATAGTGAAAAAAAACTATAATACAAATATTTATATATAAAATCGCTAATTTTTTCTCATCTATCCTGCCTTGTTGTTTTATCCTGTCTCTTTATTCTGTCACACACTCTCTCTATCCTACCTCATCTATCCTCTCGCTTCCTATATCCTGCCCCCTGCCTTATTGTTTTATTCTGCCTTTGCCTTTTTCTGATATGGCTTGATGCAGCCACGCTGTGATGAACGGACAAAGTTGAGCAAGTAGTCACGCTCTGGCGATGCAGGAAGCTCTGCTTCTGCCTTGTCGCAAGCGTTTATGTAGTTCAATTCGCTCTGGAAGAGGATTCGGCACACATCGTGGATCGCCATAATCTGCTCATGGCTGAAGCCTCGGCGCGAAAGACCCACCTTGTTGATGCCAGCATAGTGACCTTCGTTTGAGAGCGTAACGTATGGAGGAACATCCTTCGTTACACCTGTCATGCCTTGGATCATCGCATGGTCACCGATGTGAGTCCACTGGTGTACTGCGGTGTGACCTCCGATTACAACCCAATCACCTACGTGTACCTCGCCTGCGAGCGATACTCCGTTGACTATCACACAGTTGTTGCCTACTACGCAGTCGTGTCCTACGTGTGCGTAAGCCATTACAAGATTGTTCGAACCGATGATGGTTGTACCTGTCGAAGCAGTACCGCGACTGATTGTCACACACTCTCTGATCTCGCAATTATCTCCGATCTGGGCGGTTGATACCTCGCCACGGAACTTCAGATCCTGAGGTGTGCAAGCAATCGAAGCATAAGGGTGAATCTTACAACCCTTACCGATTCGTGCGCCATCGTGGATTACGGCGTGTGGACCGATCCAGCATCCGTCACCAATGACCACATCTGCTGCGATGTAAGCAAATGGTTCGATTGTTACATTTTCTCCGATTTTTGCATCGGGATGAACATAAGCCAAATTACTAATCATATCTCTATTTCTTGTTATTCTGATTTCTTGTTTCTCACTACCTGTGCCATGAGTGTAGCCTCGCATGCAAGTTGACCACCTACAAATACCTTACCCAACATCGAAGCTATACCTCGGCGCAAAGGCTCGGTGAGGTAAACCTCCAATTGAAGGGTGTCGCCAGGTACTATCTTACGCTTGAAGCGTACGTTGTCGATCTTGAGGAAATAAGTAGAATACTCCTCAGGGTGCTCCACGCCATTGAGGATAAAGATACCTCCAGCCTGAGCCATCGCCTCGACCAACAATACTCCAGGCATTACAGGCTCGGTAGGGAAGTGACCTGTAAACATCGGCTCGTTTACCGTCACGTTCTTTATCGCTCCGATAGAGTTCTCATCCATGTGGAAAACCTTGTCAACCAACAAGAAAGGATAGCGGTGAGGCAGAAGCTCTCTTATGCGGTTGATATCCATCAATGCTGGCTTGTTAGGGCTGTATTTGAAAGCAGGCTTCTCGCCATTGCGGCGGATCGAAGTTGCGATCTGCTTCATGAACTCTGTATTTGCAAAGTGTCCTGGACGTGATGCCCATACACGACCCTTAATACGCATACCAAGCAATGCAAAATCTCCCAACAAGTCGAGCAACTTATGGCGTGCCAACTCGTTGCTTGCTCTAAGCTCCAGATTGTTCAAATAACCGCCAGTTACTCTGATATCCTCCTTGTTGAATACCTTTTTCAGATGCTCCAACTGCTCGTCTGTCACAGGGTTCTCTACCACTACGATAGCATTATCAATATCTCCACCCTTGATCAGATTCATCTTGAGCAGTGGCTCCAACTCATGCAGGAATACAAACGTGCGACATGGAGCGATCTCAGTGGCATATTGGTTGAACATGTCGAGTGTGGCGTACTGATTACCGATGATCTTTGAGTTGTAATCCACGTGTACCGATACCGTAAACTCATCGTCTGGATAGATAATGATTGCCACGCCCTTGTCTGGGATAGTATATACCTGCTTCTCTGTTACCTCGAAATATTTTCTCTCAGCCTTCTGTGCTACGATTCCTACCTCAGAGATTGCTGCTACATACTCTCTTGCCGAGCCATCCATGATAGGGGTCTCAGGACCTGTGATATCAATCAATGCATTGTCCACACCCATGCTCCAAAGTGCCGAGATAATATGCTCAATGGTACTTACTTTTGCGGCACCCTTTTCGATGGTAGTGCCGCGCGAAGTATCTGTGACATACTCACAAAGAGCAGGTACTGTAGGCATCCCCTCCAGATCAGTGCGGCGGAATACTATACCGCTGTTTTCTGGAGCAGGGTTCACTGTCATGTTTACCACCACTCCCGTATGGAGTCCTTTGCCCGAAAAAGATATTTGCGAGGCGAGTGTATGTTGCTTAGTTTGCATAAAATTCCTTTGTTAGTTTTAAAATTCCTTCTGCTAATGAGTATAGCTCAATAAAATTGCACAAATATAATAAATATTTCATAAAAAAAACGTACTTTTGCCAAGTTTTATACTAATTGGACTCTCTATATGGATGGCGTAAAGTCAAATAAAACAAATATATCACCCTCATCAAGACCCAATCCCGATGCGGAAAAGAGTGCCGTTAAGCGTCCACGCCGACAGCGCATGCATCTGCCTTTTGAGAATCGTAAGCAAGATGCAGGTGAGTGGGCATACGATCATCGTTTGGGCTTGAGTGTCATGGTGATAGCATATTTGGTGCTTGGTATAGCATTTTTGAGTGCGAAGATCCTTGTTGGCAAGCGACCTCACATGCAAGGCATCTATGTTGATTTGCAGACTTTGGAGGAGTTGCAGCAGGAGAAGGAGCGTCTGGAGCGCGAGATCGAAATGAAACAGCAATCAGATCTCGATTGGTCGAAGATTCGCAACCTTCAGTCCAATGATGCCATGCTCAACGAAGAGCTCAAAGATGATCGCAACACCAATACCTCTCAGATCAACGAATCGGCAAAGAGCATTGCCGAGGGTATGGAGGCAAACCGCGCGGCTTATGAAGCTGGATTAAGAGAAGCTGAATCTATCTTGAATGCAGACCGCAGTAATCCCACCGATGATAATAAGAAGAAGGGCGAAGACTCCAAATATAAGGGCGGCGTGACCGTTCGTTTCGAGTTTAAGAATCCTACTCGTACCAAGCGTAACCTCGTGATCCCAGCATATCGTTGCGAAGCGGGAGGTCAGGTCGTTGTGGCTGTAGCTTTAAATCAAGGTGGTGAGGTTATCTCGGCAAGAGTAGTGTCGGGCGGTGATGAAGTCATGCGCGAAGAGGCTTTGAAGGCGGCTCGAGCATCACTTTTCGACATCAATAATTCTGCCCCTGCGCGCCATGAGGGTACTATTACCTATACATTCGTTCCACAGTAGTTTAGCCGATGCGTAAATTTTTAACCATATCGCTCTCTCTTATATCGTTCTGTCTGATCTTCTTTAGTGGCGGAGCGCAGGAGGAGAGTGCGGTTAAGTATCAGGCACAAACCCTTTGCCTAAGCTCTGCATCCGACTCTTTTAGCGATCAGCTTGCCATGTTGCGTGAGTGTGGTAGCGATATGCTACGCTCAGCGGGGAGTCGTACTCTCTTGTGCTTTGAGGAGTCAGTCACCTCTCTGCCTGCGAATCATTTTCGCCAACGTAACTCTTCCGAATCTGAAATTGTGCCTCATGTCGAGCCTTGTCGCCATCTGGGACATGTAAATCATATCTTTGACTACAATTATTTCCGCTCGTCACTATGCAAAGCATATTATTTGCATGCGTTGTGTCGGCTTCGTATTTAGCCAAATCACATAAATTCCAAAAATGCACTCCTCGATGCTCTAAGAATATAGCCGAGGGGTGAGAACGTGTGTAAATTTTGGTTTTTATTTTCGGACAGAGAGTGTGTAACTCTGTTCGAAAGAGTGTGAATTTTAATAGATTATTTCTTTAATTAATGGCTAATTATAGTATAAGCGAGGCGTTGTATGCCTTGCCTGAATATCATATCGTAAAACGCCGTAAGTCGCTCTTCGCACCTGTTGTGGTGCTACTCATCGGCGTTGCGTTGTTCGTAGCTAATTCCATGCTCTCTGGTGGCGAAGAGCTGGATACGCTCTCTTCGGCTCTGATTCTTTTCGGTGGCTCATTCGTAGGAGTGGGAGTTGTTCTGCTGTTTGTGCGTTTTTCAGATTCGGGACTCGATCCATATCATAACGTAGATGGTTGCTTCCTTAAACGCGAGGAGCTTAAATTCCAAAAAGAACAAAGATCTGTTGTTTTGGATTTGCTTTCTAAGAAGGATTTTACTACCTTGCGCACACTTCCATCAGATGGTATATCTGTATTGGTTGTGGTTATCTATTCTTCGCCCAAGAGTGGCTTTGTGGCGGCTCAGGCGTTTGAATATATCGATCTTGAGTTGAAACCTGTGAGCGAATTGAAAATTCAGAATTAGCTCAGCGCGGGTTTGCCAATAGCCTTTGGCTATGGGTTTAAGGAGTATATATTGATTTTTTATGACAGAGAATCTTTTATTGGTTTGGGCGATGCTGCTTTTCGTAGCAGTTATCGCAGGTAAGTTAGCATATAAGTTTGGCGCACCTTCGTTGTTGCTCTTCTTGGGCGTGGGTATGCTCTTTGGATTTCATTTTATCGACTTCCAATCTTTCGAGTTTACTCAATTTGTCGGCATGGTGGCATTGTGTATCATCCTCTTTTCGGGTGGTATGGATACCAAATTCACCGAGATTAAGCCTGTCTTGTCTCAGGGAATAACCCTCGCTACGGTGGGCGTTGCGTTGACTGCACTGCTTGTAGGCGGCTTTATCTATTTTTTCAGTTCTTGGATTGGTTTGGCACTCTCCTTTCCCATAGCCTTGCTGTTGGCTTCAACCATGTCCTCTACCGATTCGGCATCGGTATTCTCCATTCTTCGAAGTAAGAAGCAGGGTTTGCAGCAGAATCTGCGTCCGTTGCTTGAGCTGGAGAGTGGTAGTAATGACCCGATGGCGTATATGCTTACCGTACTCTTGGTGTCGGTGGTCTCATTAACCGATGGGGGCATAAGCCTCGGCGGTGCCATATTGCAATTTTTTGTTCAGATGGGAGTTGGTTGTGCTTTGGGTTATGGTGTAGGTCGCTTGGCGGTCTTTACGATAAACCGTATTAACATCAAGAACAACACTTCGCTCTATTCGGTACTGCTGCTTGCCTTTATGTTCTTTTCGTTCTCTTTCACCGAACTTATGTGGGGAAACGGCTATCTTGCAGTCTATATCTCAGGACTTGTCGTGGGTAATAATAAACTCTCGCATCGTGCCCATTTGATTACTTTCTTCGATGGATTCACATGGCTTGCGCAAATTATCCTGTTCCTTACAATCGGTCTGTTGGTAAATATCGAGGAGTTGATTCGCCCCGAGGTTCTGATCCTTGGCGGTGCTGTAGGTCTGTTCCTTATTCTGATAGGTCGTCCTGTGTCGGTATTTTTGACGCTTCTGCCATTCAGAAAGCTCACCACCAAAGCACGATTGTATATCTCGTGGGTAGGTCTGCGTGGAGCCGTGCCGATTATCTTCGCTATCTATCCCATAGTCGAGGGTGTGCCCGAGGGTGAGTTGATTTTTAATGTAGTTTTCCTTTGTACGCTTATCTCGCTTTTGGTTCAGGGTACTACCGTCAGCTCTATGGCAAACTGGTTGGGCTTGGCTTATGTCGAGAAGGAGCCACTTTTCAAGGTGGGTGTTCCCGACAGCATCAAGAGTAACTTCTCGGAGCTTGAAGTTACATCCGAGATGATCTCTCGAGGAGATACTTTGCGAGATGTAGCCTTGCCCGATAATACCCTCGTAGTGATGGTCTATCGTGACGGCGGATATTTCGTTCCGCGAGGTGGCTCTCAGATCGCTATTGGTGATCGTCTGCTGATTGTCTCGGATCGCAGCGAGGAGGAGTTGCAGGAGGTATATACTACACTTGGTATTAAGGATGTGATGAGTCTGCGATAGCAGATTCCGCCAAATAGAATTGGTATTATAGGTTTAATGTTGAGGGTATTCTAATCTATTTTAGATACCCTCTTCTTTTTTTTGTATTCTGCGATTCTCTTTTCTATAGAATAAAATTCTCTGAAAAAACCTCTTTATTTCTGTTTTATTTCAAAATTCGATATTAAATTTGTCTTATAATATAACATAATCAGATCCTAAGATGAAAGTATTAATAGTGGAAGACGATGCCTCCTTGCGTGAAATCATGCTTCGTGCATTGAAGCAGGAGGGCTATGTGGTAGAGTATGCATCTACCTTCTCGGAAGCGGATATCAAACTTGCTGGCTACAATTACGATTGTATTCTGTTGGATATCATGCTCCCCGATGGTAGCGGCTTGGATTTGTTGGAGCATCTGCGCAAATTGGGCAAACGAGAGAACGTGATTATTATCTCTGCCCGTAATTCGCTTGAGGATAAAATCTATGGTCTTGAGAATGGAGCCGATGATTATCTGGCTAAGCCATTCCACGTGGCAGAACTTATTGCTCGCGTGCGCAGTGTCCTTAGACGAGGTAAAACTGCGGGTGAACTTACCCTCGAGAAGGGTAATGTCGTTCTCACTCCCGAGAGCCGCCACGTCAAGGTCGATGGTTGCGAGTTGGCTCTTTTGAAGAAGGAGTTCGATATCTTGCTCTACTTCATGCAACGCCCGGGTCACATGGTCGATAAGGCTGTGCTGGCAGAGGCTGTGTGGGGTGATTATGCCGATGATGCCGACAATTTCCAATTTGTCTATGCCCAGATCAAAAACCTCCGCCGCAAACTATCCGAAGCAGGAGCCACTATCGAGATAACATCGGTCTATGGATTTGGATATAAGTTGGTCATCAAGCAGGATGCTGCATAAGTAATTTTGTCGCTATGAATCTCATATATCGCATAGCTGTCCGCATCCTCATTGTGATCTCTATACTTCTGTTGTTTTGGACAGGACTCTTCTATTATACCATGGTAGATGAGATTCGCGATGAGGCGGATGACGCATTGGAGGATTATGCTTCGCTGATCATTACTCGCAAATTGGCAGGTCGTGATTTGCCATACGAAGGCGATGGCTCGAATAATACCTTTACCATCACTCCTGTCGATAGTCTCTATGCAAGCACACATTCTCATTATCATTTCGCCGATGTCGATGTCTATATCCCCGAGAAGAGTGAGTATGAGCCTGCTCGAGTTCTAACCACCATCTTTAGCGATGAACATGGACAATTCTATGAGCTAAGGGTTGCAACTCCCACCTTCGAAAAGAGTGATCTTTTCGGCTCGATATTGATGTGGATTGTTATTCTCTATGTGTTGCTGTTGCTTACGGGTACCATCATTACCATAGCTGTTTTTTATTCGACAATGCGACCTTTGTATGCGTTGCTTAATCGCATTGATGAGTATATCCCAGGTAAAGGTGTTAAGCCTATTGATGTGATTCCCGATGTGGATGAGTTTCGTAAGCTCTATAAAGCATTTTATGGGGCTATGGAGCGCTCCGAGAATCTTTTTGCCCGTCAATCTCAATTCATTGGTGATGCCTCGCATGAGCTGCAGACTCCACTTGCCATTATCGGCAATCGTGTAGAGTGGCTTTTGGATTCTACCTCTTTGAGCGAACAGCAGGCTGTGGAGTTGTATAAGATCAACTCCACGCTTGGTCGTGCCATTCGACTAAACAAGACTTTGTTGCTTCTGACCAAGATCGAGAATGGTCAATTCCCCGAAACTTCGCAGGTCGATATCGTGCCGCTTTTGCACGATCATATCGAATCTTGTGCCGAGGTATATTCGTCTTGCCAGCTCGATGTTACGGTCTCTTTGCCCGAGAGTTTTGTGGTGCAGGTCAATGAGTCGCTCATATCTACTCTGATAGCAAATCTGGTTAAGAATCTCTATCTCCACACCCCTCAGGGTGGCAAGGGCAATATTTATATTAAGGATAACGCTCTCTATTTTACCAATGATGGAGACTCTGTTCTTGACTCGGAGCGTCTTTTCGATCGCTTCTATCACTCCTCTAAGCGAGCCAGCTCCACAGGTTTGGGCTTGGCTTTGGTCTCATCCATCTGTAAATACTACGAGTTTAAGCTCTCGTATGATTTCTTAGAGGGCAAACATCGCTTTATTATAGAGTTCTAAAATTACTGCTGTCGAATGATTTTGGCAGCAGTATTTTTTTTGTCGCCGAACTTGGGAGAATTATATGTTTTACCATATTAAGTCATTTTACGCAGTGAGAACTTGTTTTATCAGTCATAGCCCAAAATCTATTTTTGAATCTTGAATTCCCTCGGGTTCGCTCCCTATTAATAAAGCACCTCTTAGAGGTGTCATGCCACAGCCGAGTGTAACGAGTGCTGATTGGCATCTCTACGCTAAATAATACCATAAAGTGGAGAGCTCAAATTCTAATTTTGAATTCCCTTCGGGGTGTATCCCGCTAATAAAACACCCTCACAGGAGTGATGAAGTGATGTTTTTTATGGTTTTAACCCGCAAAATGCGGAAATTTTAAGAAAAATCGCAAAAAATATAATAATTTCAAATTCATTTCATAATCATGTTTAATCTTTGTCTTAGGAAAAGAATTATAAATATTAAACAATTAAATGAAATTTTGGTTATGAGAAAGATGATTTTGACAGCAGCTATTTCAGTTTTTGCTCTGGGAGTTGCTTGCGCGGGAGTTGACCGTCCAATCGAGGTTAATGAGTTGCCAGACAAGGCGCAGAGTTTCTTGAAGACTCATTTTGCGGATGTGAAGGTTTCACTTGCAAAGGAGGATTCCGAAATGCTCTATAATGAATATGAGGTAGTTCTTGTTAATGGCGCAATGTTGGATTTTAGCTCATCGGGAGAGTGGAAGCAAGTTGATTGTAAGTATGGTCAGGTACCTGGAGCGATTGTTCCTAAGCAGATTAAAGATTATGTTGCCCAGAAATACCCTGATGCTAAAATCGTTAAGATCGAGCGTATGCGCAAGGGCTATGAAATATCGTTGTCGAGCCGCATAGAGCTTGAGTTTGATCGCAATTTCAAAGTAGTAGATATAGATTATTAATTCTCTCTGTTGTAGATGCGTTTTGTGAGTAATATTTAGGTTAGTAAAAACCCTCCGACTCAAACTCTTGAGTCGGAGGGCATTTTTTGTAGAGTATCTCTTTTTTACTCAATCTCCCAAGTCTCGCCCGAGCGTAAGAGATCATCCACACACTTGATCTTCGATGTAGCCTGCACCTCTTTAACCTGCTCCTCGACCTTCTCGTCATATATTTGAGCATCCTTCACATCGCGAATCACACCCACAGCAACAGGATATTCTGGATACTTCATGGCTGCAAGCATCGAGTGTAGGGTGGTGTCCTCGGTGTGTGCGTCATGAGTCAACACATCGTCCAAAGTATAACCATCCTCGCCGATTGTTACCACCTTCAGACGCATATTCTCAAATACCAATCCCTTCTGATTATCCTTGCCAAAGAGCATCTTCTCGCCGTGACGGAGCGTGATGGTGTTTTCTGTACGTGTAGCCTTGTCGCCTGCAAACAGAGCGTGAGTCTTGTCGTTGAAGATTACACAATTCACCAAAGCCTCTACTACCGCCATTCCCTTATGCTCGGCTGCTGCCACCAAACAATCCTTGGTAAGCATCACCTCCATGTCAATCGTACGCGCGAAGAATGTACCTTTGGCTCCGATTACCAACTCACCGGGGTTAAATGGTTTCTCTACCGTACCGAAAGGCGAGGTCTTGGTGATCTTGCCCAGTTTTGTGGTAGGTGAATACTGTCCTTTTGTTAGACCATAGATCTCGTTGTTGAAGAGAATCATGTTAAGATCTATGTTGCGGCGTATGGCGTGTATGAAGTGGTTACCTCCGATGGCGAGCGAGTCACCATCACCCGAACATACCCAAACCGAAAGATCTGGATTTGCCACCTTAATACCTGTCGCTACGGCATTTGCACGACCATGAATAGTGTGGAAGCCGAAGATCTTCATGTAATATATAAAACGAGACGAACAGCCGATACCCGAAACAAAGGTGAATTTATTGTGAGGTATGCCCAACTTCTCTGCCACCTCAGGCAAAGCACGCTGTACGGCATTCAGAATCGCGTGATCACCACATCCGGGGCACCACTTTACGATCTGGTCACTCTTAAAATCTGCTGGTGTATATTTATATTCTGCCATTGTATTCTCCTCCTTTTATAGTAATGAGTTAAACTTCTCCTTTAGCTCAACCACAGTAAATGGCTGACCCTCGGTTTTGTTGTACTGCTCGAATGTAAACTCTTGGAAGTTCTGACGCAGATATGCTGCAGCCTGACCCTCGTTAAGCTCACAAACCACGATATGCTTATGTCCCTGAAGAAGCTCCTTTACACCGTGTGGCAGTGGGTTAAGATAATTCAGGTGAAGTAATGCAATGCTCTTGCCCTCCTGCTGCAAATCGCTCACTGCACTCTGCAAATGTCCGCGAGTACCACCCCAACCGACAACAAGTACATCGGCATTGCTCTCTCCCATAATCTCTGGCTTAGGCAATACATCTGCTACGCGAGCCACCTTCTCGGCACGTGTGCGAGTCATCTCTTGGTGGTTTGCCGGATCATAAGAGATCGAACCCTTCAGATGATCCTTCTCCAAACCTCCGATTCGATGCTCCAAACCCTCCTTGCCGGGGAATGCCCAGCCGCGAGCCAGCTTCTCATTACGCTTATATGGCATGAACTCTCCATCCTCTACTCTCTCCACGATTGGTGGATTGATCTGAGGATAATCCTTCATCGAAGGCACCTTCCAAGGCTCCGAGCCATTAGCGATAAATCCATCTGTAAGCAAAATTACAGGTGTCATATGCTCCATCGCAATCTTCGAAGCCATAAATGCATAGTGGAAACAGTCGCTTGGCGAAGATGCTGCAACGACTACCATCGGACACTCTCCGTTTCTGCCGTATAGAGCCTGCATCAAATCGCTCTGCTCAGTCTTTGTTGGCAGACCTGTCGAAGGACCTCCGCGCTGCACATCTACCACCACGAGTGGCAACTCAGCCATCACCGCCAAACCCATTGCTTCGCTCTTGAGCGAGAGTCCGGGTCCAGAGGTTGTAGTTACAGCGAAGTTACCAGCATAAGCTGCACCTATCGAAGTACATATTCCTGCGATCTCATCCTCAGCCTGCACGGTCTTTACACCCAAATCCTTGCGCTTTGCCAACTCCTCCAAGATAACAGTTGCAGGAGTGATAGGGTATGAGCCGCAGAATAGAGGCAATCCCGCCTTCTCGCTTGCTGCACACAAGCCCCAAGCGGTAGCAACATTACCGTTAATCGAACGGTATGTTCCCTTCTCCAGATTAGCCGCATCTACCTTGTATGTGTTTGCAAACTGATGAGTATTTGCAGCATAGTTGTATCCTGCGTCAATGGCGCGCTTGTTAGCCTCGGCGATGGCTGGATTCTTCTTTGCGAACTTGGTGTCGATGTAACGCTTTGCATAATCCTCTGGCTGGTTGAAGATGTAGAAGCAGATACCCAGCGCAAACATATTCTTACACTTTCCCACCGACTTGTTGTCCAATCCCATGTCGGCAAGTGCTGCCTTTGTCATGGTTGTGATCTCAGGTATTACCACATTGTAACCCTCCAAACCCAACTCAGCTATTGGATCGAGAGTCGAGAATCCCGCCTTTTTGATATTCTCCTCGGTCAGAGTATCTCCGTCAAGGATTACCGTAGCATCTTTCTTCAACCATTTGCGGTTAGCCTTCAGTGCGGCTGGATTCATCGCGATCAATGCATCGCAATAGTCTCCGGGGTTTGTCACCTCGCTATTTCCGATATGTACCTGAAATCCCGATACACCTGCCACAGTACCTTGTGGCGCACGAATCTCCGCAGGGTAGTCGGGGAATGTAGATATTCCGTTACCCTTCAATGCGGATGTGTTTGAAAAGAGCGTACCTGTAAGCTGCATTCCGTCTCCCGAATCGCCCGAAAAACGTATTACAACATCTTTAAGCTCCTTTACGTTTAAGTTTCCCATGATTTATTTGTTTTGTTTTAGTTTGTCTCAATTGACTACAAATATAGCGTATATCTCTGGAAAAATCTAACGAATGAGGGAAAATAATGATGGCAGCACTGGTGCTCAATGACTTATGAGGACTTTTGATGAAAGCCTCGCCGATGCAAAAGTGCAAGGAAATGAAAGGTAATGAGAGCGGACGGTTTTCAAATCATTACCCGATAACGAGGTGAGTTTATAGGTCGTTGGAGTTTATTTCTACTCTCTGCCACATTCTGCATAACAATGTACAACTCGCTGATAACTAATTTTGTAACCAAAAAGAGTTGGATTATGCGAAGTACATTTAAGGTGCTGTTCTACGTGAACGGAAGCAAAGAGAAAAACGGTATTGTCCCGATTATGGGACGAGTTACAATCAATGGTTCGGTGGCTCAATTCAGTTGCAAACTGACCATTGCAAAAACAATGTGGGATGCCAAAGGCAACCGAGCAAAAGGCAAGAGCAAGGAGGCACGGGACATCAATTTGGCTTTGGATAACATCAAGGCTCAAATCATCAAGCACTATCAACGCATTTCGGATAGAGAAGCCTATGTAACTGCTGAAATGGTTCGCAATGCCTATCAGGGTATAGGAACGGAGTACGAAACACTGCTTGGTGCATTTGATAAGGATAACGAGAGTTTCAAGAAGCGTATCGGCATTGACCGTGCAGATGGTTCCTATAAGGTGCGTGTAAGGTCACGAAATCATTTGGCTAAATTTATCAAGAAGTGCTACAAGCGAAGTGATATTTCTATGCTTGAACTTACTCCCGACTTCATCAAGGAGTACGAAATTTATCTTTCTACCGATGCAGGGTTGCACAATGGCAGTGTGTGGTCTCATTGTATGTGGCTTAAAACAATCGTGGCAAAGGCTCATTATAACGGTCTGACACCGAGAAATCCATTTGCTCAGTATCGGGTAAATCAGAATATCAAGGAGCGACAATACCTTACCGAAGAAGAAATCAAGACTGTAATGACACACGAGTTTGCTGATAAGAAGTTGGCTTATATCCGAGACTTGTTCGTATTCGCAAGTTTTACAGCCTTGTCATTCGTGGATATTAAAGAACTTACCACCGATGATATTGTAGAGATTAACGGTGAAAAGTGGATTCTATCCAAGCGACACAAAACAAAGGTCAATTTCCAAGTTAAGTTGTTGGATATTCCATTGCAGATAATCAAGCGATATGAGAGATTCCAGGAGGACAAGTTGGTATTCCCGAATCTCAACTACTGGAATATCTGTAAACCATTGAAAAAGATGATAAAAGAGTGCGGAATTTCAAAGGATATTTCCTTCCATTCAAGTCGCCATGGATTCGCTACGCTTGCTCTGAGCAAGGGCGTTCCTATTGAGAGTGTAAGCCGAGTATTGGGGCATACGAACATTACCACGACACAGCGATATGCGAAAATTACCACCGAGAAAATCGACAAAGATTTGACGATGTTTGGCAATAGGCTTAATCAATCATTCTGTGAAATCTCAATAGCAATGTAACTATGGAACGAACAATAATAACAATCAATGAATCGGGCGATGTGAGCATTCCCGATGGCGATGTATGGATGTCTGAAATGGAATTGATGGAGTTGTTCGGGGTAATAGCCCCGACACTCCGAGCTGCCATCAAAGCAATATATAAGAGTGGAACACTCTGCCCTGTAATCACTCAACGATGCGATTTGGCAATGCCTAAAAGCTGGGCTACATCTTACAATCTTGAAGTGGTCATTGCTCTTGCATTTAGGTTGAACACCTATGAGGCAAGCAAGATAAGAGAAAAGGTATTGGAGTGTTTGTGCCAACGAAAAGAAAATGGGGTTAGCATACTGCTATCGTTAGGTAGTATCAGGCATCAGATTTCACCAAAAGGGCTATGCTAATAGCGCAAAAAGAGACCTGCTATTCTCACGAACGGCAGGTCTCGAACTAACGTCTTATATGTAAATATCTATCAAGGGATGATAGAGTCTCTGTCGTTAATTAAGCATTCTTAAACTCATCAATTGAAGCATACTCTACACCATTAGCTACAATCTTACCAACGGTAGCACCTGTCTCAATTGTAATATTTACTTTTGAATTTGTTGTAATTGCAGAGAGGTCTATTGTTCCGACTGTTGTACCAGCTTTGATTGTTATACACCATTCTGGTTTGGTTGTGTTCATATTACCTCTAACAACAATTTTCTCAATCTCTGCACCATTATCAATAACAAGAGCTGCCTGATTCCAAGTGAAGATACTACCAATCTTTCCACCGTTGATAGTTGTTGTTGAATAATTTACTCCAACTAAATCATATACAGGCCACATTGGGTCTGTATCCAATTCTGAAAGTGTTGTACCGGTGATTTCACAATCATTCAGAGTTGCAGTTCCATAAACACAAACAGCAGGAGAAACATTAGAACTAAACGATACAACCTTAGCATTAATAACATCTACATTGTTCAATACAGTATTGTAGTTGTTGTATGTAGCATTCTGATAATGTCCAAGCATTAATGCAGACATTGTACCTCCAAATGTCAAATCATTTACAGTAACAGTGCTTCCGTTCTCTGAAGAAAGAATCGTTGACATAGCAGGTATGGTACCACCGTCCCAAGTAAAATCAGCAGCAGATTCAGCAGTAGAAATAATACTATTTCCATTGCCATTAATGGTTATATCAGCCGATGCGTTTTGTGTCTGAATAGTTGTACCAGAAGACACGGTTACATTATTTTCTAATGTCACTGTGGTATTCTCTGTTACATTAGCCAAAGAAGCAACAATTTTAGGAACAACGACATAGTTGTCTCCTTCCTTAATAGTGCTATATCCCTCAGCCAACCATTTTTTAGGGTCAAAACCGAATGTACCGCCCTTGATAATTACAGTACCTTCGCCTAAAATACCATCAGTATATCCGCTACGAGTAGAAGCCTTACCAAAAGTACCACCGTTTACATATACTATAGTACCTGTACTTGCGTAAATATAGGCCCTCTTCTGATTTTGAGTCTTATTGAAGTCAAAGTTTCCACCATTGATAGTAGCAGTACTTCCCTCACCTTCAAGATAGAACAAATAGCGACCAGAAGTACTTGTTGTATTTACATCCAAGTTACCACTGTTGAAAACCAGGCTTGCACCGTTTGTAATACCAATACCGCCACCTTGTGATTTAATGTTTCCTTCACCGTTGATAGTTGTAGTACCGTTGGCAACAATAATACCATAATTAGCAGCACTACCAGTAGTAAAATCGACATTCTCATTTATGTTAAGAGTAAAGTCCGCAGAAACTTGTAGGAATGGTCTTTCTTCTGGCATTTCAAAGCTTTCATCCAAAGTAACTGTACCTCCCATACTTGCAGCCAGTTCCAACTCAGCAAATGTTCCTTCATTATCTGGGTAAATGATATCGCCATCATAAACAGGGTCGATAGTAATGTTAAACTGAATATCGCCTGTCAAAATCTTACCGAGGATGTTTGTCCTCCAGTTACGCTGTACAGGAACGTTGTTCAAGCCCTGATTGAACTCAATATCATTGCCACTCTTAGGTGAGAATGTAAATTGGAGGCTTTCCAATGTGGTTCTTTCATCACCTACTGTGCCGTCATTGTCCTCATCTGTTTCGCTAGCGTCTGCAACCAAGATATAGCTCATTGAAAGCCAGTTATAAGCCTCTTTGCCGTCTATTGTTGCATCAGTTTCAACATACAAAGTCTCATCTGGAATGATATCTGATACATAAGTCACTACTGTTTCATTACCTGATACTTTACCAGTAAGCAAGTTGATAATATTAGCTGCATTTTTAACAACTACTGCCGACTTTTCAATTTCAATACCAGAAGCAACAGCAGCTGCCCAATCTTCAGCATCCACACCTACATTGATTTGAGCAAAAGGACGTTTCAAAACGACATCGATGGTTTTGTTACCTGCCACTTCAAATTCAACCATCTTGAAGAATGCATCACGAAGTTCATCGTTGTTCACTGCGTTTGTACCATCTTCATTCTGGTATTTTACCTCTACAGCTGTCAAATCATTTGTATCATATGCCTTGCAATCGCCATCCTGTGCCCAGAAAGCAACCTGATAAGTCTGACCTTTGGCAAGTGTGATAGATACATTGTCACCTGACTTGAAGTCTGTCTTTACAAACTGACCGTTGGTTGAGCCTACAACATTTTGCAACTCAGGTTGCCCTTGAGCATTAAGTTTGTAAACAGCATACACCAACTTGTCTGCTTTTGTACCATCACTGATAGCACGGGTAGCGATACCACCTTCAAGACCAAGCGAGAACGTTACCTGAGCCTCGTTTCCTGACTGAACCATATCCAGTTCGTCATTCGAACACGATGTTGCCAGCAACATACCTGCTGCTGCGAACATACCTAAGAATAATTTCTTGTTCATCTTTGAAAAATTTAATTGTTATACAAATAGTTATTTTGATTTTCTTGTTTCTTAATGTTTGCCACATCCCTTGTGGATGTCGCACCCATTGTCGAGGGCTGTTCTGTCTATGCAGAACCGAGTATTATTTTCAATCTGTCGTTGTCTGCTGATGCAGGGTAAAGGTCTCGGAACTGTTCCTCACCTTTGCGGTGTTAGCTTGTTTGTTCTTTTCTGTTCGGCTTTTAACTCGTTATTAGGGTTATACTTATATTGAAAATCTCTTATTCTGTTGGGGTAAAATTTCCTGCGATGTTGCTTCTTTGGTTTGCCTCAATCTCCACCTGCGGAAATTCTACCGTCTTGCTTGTGTCTCCATTGGTCAAGGTCAGTTCGGCAGAAATATTTGTGGCTGTGGTCGGGGCAAACACATAGCCCATAGCGAGATAGTTATATTCTGTGCCGTCAGCCGAGAATGTCTCGGATGTGGTTTCGCTGAATTTCCAAGTAAATTCGGCTGCTCCACTTACGGTATTGGTGAACGGATAGAAAGTATCGGGGACATCATTTGCCTTGAATACGGCTTGCATCGGTGTTACTGTAGTCCCCACATTGATTTGAGCCAACGGGCGGACAAGTTCAACGGGGTAACTGCAATTTCCTGTAATGGTAATATCTTCCATTGTGGCGAAGAAAGCGTCTGCGGCTTCCGCTTGGGTAAATGTTATCGTATTAGGCAAGGTATTCATTTCGATGGCGGTCAGATCATCTATGTTGTAGATGTTCTGATTGCCATCATACGCCCAAAAGACAAAACTATATGTCTGCTCCTGTGCCAATGTAAGCTGCACATCTACCGAAGTGCCATTTATCGGGAACGATTGACGGTCTATTTCATAGTAGTTCCAACTGCCACCGCTGTTGGTATGCACATCGGCAACTCCCTTTTTGAATATGCCGACTTCAAGGGTATTTACTTGTTCCGCCTTGCCGAATGAACGGGTACGGGTGTCCGTTGGGAGTGTGGCGGTGAAACTCACCTGAACATCGCCTACATCGTGCAATTCATCCGAACAAGATTGTATGCCAGCCATAGTCAGGGCAAGCATCGCCAATATCTGTATGTTATGTAGTAGATTCTTCATTATGTCTATCTGTTAGGGGAAAATAAGGTTATGGTCTCCGTCAAAGTCGGGATTGATGGTAACACCTCCCGATGCCTCCGACATCAGGAACATACCCGTCATTATGGTATGGTGGCTACGTTTGAGCGGTACCTCTATCGGCTCGGTCAAGGAGAGTTGTGCACCCTCATTGTCGTAAATACCTATCTGTACCGTTACAGCCGACTTCTTGCCGTTCACAAACACATAGTCAAATCCCATCGTAGCCTCCGACTCTGAGAGCTTTCTCAATGTGGATTCAAACATCACTCCCGTAGAAGAGTCCACAGGCTTGTCGGTATTCATACTGTAAGCATCGGGCATAAATCCCACGTAGTAGAACACCACCTTGTAATCCTCGATATTTACGGCTCTTGTCGGGGTATCATCGTTTGATGCGGCCTTGTTTCCGTTGGCTTTTGAGGCGACACGGACAGATTCCTTGTCTATAAACTCCACCACATCGTTTGTTACGAACTCAAATTTGGCAATAGGACGTTGCATCGCTATATCCAATGTGTCGGGCAGATGCTCCATAATATCCGCTACGAGGGAAATGTTGTTTGAGCCTCGGAAGGCATCCCGATAATCATTGTTGCCCTTGTGGTCGCCTTGCAGTCTGATTTCTGCGAAGTTGTCGGCATTGTGGAAATGGCTGTCTCCGCTTGTCTGCACCAAGTCCGACCATACCATCACATTGTAGTTGCCGGGTAGAAGGTCGAGCGTCACTTCGTGGTCATAACCCTCTGATATATCTTTCGTGAATACGAACTCCTGCGTATAGTCCGATGTGGTACGCATTTTCTCCGATACGGGATAGGTACGGACGATGTAGCGTATCTTACCATAATCACGATGATTGTCGTATGTCTCGCCATATCCCTGCTCAATGACCAATGTTCCATCGTAGAGATGTTCCCATTCGGTCATATCTGTTTCATAATTGAGGCGAAGATGACACTTTACAAATTCGGGAGTCTCAGGCCATTCGTGAACATCACAAGCCGAAAGAAGCAATATCGGCAGGCATATAATAAGGTATAGAATCTTTCTCATTGCTTGCCTCCTTTCTTCTTTAAGTCAAACGAATAGGAGAACGATACCGTTGCTTGGTCGAT